>NZ_LOVS01000116.1:0-66651 GCF_001523835.1 Burkholderia sp. ABCPW 14
CGCGCCGAAGATCCGGCTCGTCGCCGAGGACGGCAGCTATCTCGAGATCGGCGACGGCATCACGCTCGGCACGAACGGCGACATCAAGCTGCTGTCGGCGTCGCACCAGTGGGGCGGGCCGTCGACGGCGCAGGCGACGAAGAGCGCGTTCAACCATCAGCCGACGGATCAGCGGTTCAAGCTGCACTACCCGGGCGAGAACGGCGATCTGCTGGCGGCGGCAAACAAGTCATTCCGGATCACACTGGACGACGGGCGCGTCATCGAGGGCAAGACCGATGCGAGCGGCCTGACGGATCTGGTCAAGGACGACGCGATGCGTATTGCGAAGATCGACTATCTGAAACCGAAGCTGTGAACCCGAGCGAACGATGAACGGTATCAACGATCAGTGTTTCACCGCCGCCCGCGGGGCGGGCGTGACGATGGCGAATCGGCCGGGCGACCGGCCCGTCCTGATTCCGCGCGATCTGCCGGGCGTGGCGATCTTCATTCACGGCGTCAACGATCCCGGTGCGGCTTATGCCACTGTGGAGCGCGGGCTGTGCCAGGGGCTCAATGAGCGCTTGTCGCGAGGCGATCTGCGGCCGGGCGAGTATGGCAGGGAATATGCCGAAGCCATCAAAGCGAAAAACCAAAAGAGCCCGTTTTTCGATAGCAGAATCGCTAACGATCCGGACATGTATCTGTATCGACGTGCGGAGACCGGCGGCACTCACAGCATGTTCCTGCCGTTCTACTGGGGCTATCGGGCGTCCGACAACGAGATCGCGAAGATCAGCCATCCGGGCGAGGTCAAGAGCCGCGTGGCGGACAGCGACGGCAACCTGATGACGCGCGGCCAGTATCAGGACATCCACGGCAACCGGCTCGACGCCCATTTCGGCAAGGGCGGCGGTTTTTTCGCCAACGCGACGAACAACATCCCGCAGATGTATAGCCAGGGTTTCGAACCGGACAAGCTGGAGCGCACGGTCATGCAAAACGCGCTCGCCGGCAATACGATCTTCGCCAGCAAGTCGCCCGAGCGCCGTTACTTCGTGCTTGCCGCGGCTCGCCTGGCGAATCTCATCAAGACCATTCGGACCATTCAGCCCTCCGCGCTCGCGCTCGAACATGGAATGGACCCTCAGCACGAAACCATCACGGTGATGGGGCACAGCCAGGGCACGATCATCACGCTGCTCGCACAGGCGATGCTCAAGCAGCAAGGGCAGCGCTGCGTCGATTGCATCATCATGGTCGATACGCCGTACAGCCTGCAGTTCACGAAGGACGGCAGCCAGCAAACCGGGCACGCGAAACTCAAGACGCTGGTCGACATCGTCAACGCGGTGACGAGCGAGCCGCATTCGATTCCGGACCTGGCCAAGCTGATGATCGATTCGGCCCATTCGTGCGGCCGGGCCGGACAGAACTGGAGCCAGACGCAGGGAAAGCGGCTGGACAAGAGCGGCAAGCACTGGATCACGTTCGACGAGCGCGACAACCGCGGCAAGGTCTATCTCTACTTCTGCTCGGAAGACACCGTGGTCGGCCTCGACAAGGTGCGCGGGATCGGCACGTTCGGCGTGCCCGACGAGGTTCCGGCCGATGGCGCGGCCGCCAAGCGGGGCAAAACGATGCCCGCGATGACGGCGCTTGAGCCGAAGCGCTTCTTTCAGCGCATGTGGACGCGGCTCGAGCGCGACCAGGACGGCAGGGGGAAGCGCTCGAAGGTCGCCGTCGGCACGCCGCCCGCGCGCGTGCCGGTTCGCGACCCGTTTCAGCGATTGACGCCAGGCCCCGACACGGACGGCACGATGCTTGGTACCTTGGTCGAATCCGGCAAGAACATGGCGCTGCAGGCATCGTTCAAGCGCAACGACATTCGCCTCATCAACGGCGAGCAACTGAAACCGCCGCACGAGCCCGATCTGTACGGAGGCGAGGTTCAGAAAGGCGGACAGGTGCCGGGGCACGCCGATGTCGCCGGGTTGATGCGTCCGGACGACGTGACGAAAAACGTCGCGCTCGGCAACCAGTACGCGAAGTTCCAGTGGAAGGACGTTGCGACGACGGACGACCCGGGCGCCAGCATCGAGCTGCACAAGCAGGCGTTCAATCGCGGCCGTCCGGTCGACGAGCAGTCGCATAACTGGCGCATCGTGCCGAGCCGGTCGCTCGGCTCGATGCTGTCGGCGGCCGCCACGGGCGGACGGTATCAGACGTACGTGATCCAGCGCGAGGAGACGCCGGACGAGGTTCGCAAGCGCATGCGCACCGATGCCGATCAACTGGAAGCGAACAACTATCATTCGGGCGTGCTGCTCAGTTCGGAGAACCATCGCTGGGTCACGGCGATGGACGTGGCGATCGGTCAGGCGGTGACGCTGGATGATCCGGACTGGCGGCGGTTGTTGCTTTTGATGGCGGATTGGAAGATGACGCCGGATGCAATGGATAAGATCGCGAAATGCAAAGCTTATGGCCGGCTTGAGACGCATACGAGGGAATTTATCGATGCGTGCGCGAAGTACTATCAAAATGGCTCGTTCCCTGCGGAGAAGTTTGTGCCGCTTACTTTGCCACCACTCGTCACCAGCGAACTGAAAGTTGACAAGAGAGCATGAAATTCACCAAGAGGCGCTATGAAACCTCGTATCTGGCCGTTCGCGGCTATATTCGTATTGATCGCGCTGGGTTGGACGTTCATCGTGATGGCGCAGCATTATCACTATTGGCAAGCAACGGGACAGGAGATGCCGGGCATGGTGGGTAGCATTCGGAACGGTATGCTAGTTGCGGCGGGTGTTGCCATCGCAGCTTTCGTGGCGAGCTTTGTGTGGCTTAAGCGCGCACCTGTCGAACCGCCGCACGCGGCCGCGAGTTCAACATCGGCTTCGCCGGTATTGCTTGCCGCAGCAACGCACGGCAATAACGGCGCACCGGCACTGCTCGCTCAAACAGGCGAGAAGTTTGTCTTGGAAGTCCGTGGTTTGGGCCTCGTTACAGGGAGAAACGCGAATGACGAAATCTGGAATGCAATCGAAGCCAAGGCGGACAATCACTCAACCTACATGTCGCAAAACCCCGCCGACTATCCAGACAGCGAGGATAGCCGGATGACTTACCTAGGGGTTGGGACGGGGCTGAGCTTCCAATTGGCAGCCCATCATTCCGTTGGTTATTGGCCGGTTCCGGTCTTCATTTGGGAGCCGCCGAAGGCCTTGCACGTTAGTCGGCCAGCCAACGAGCTTTCTGGTATTCGGCAGGAGGCAAGCCTTGGTGTGACGCTTCTGTTATGGCAACAGGACGCGAACACCGACGACGGTGCCAGCATCATTACGGAGCTGTTCACATTCTTCGAGGCACACCCTGACGTACCGGAGGCCGTAATCTATACACTGGACGGCTCGATGAAGCGGTGGCTGAAAGACACTCCTGGCTACGCCGACACTTTCGGGCAAAGCAACATCCCGGAAATGCCTGATAGCATGGTCGCGCTGCTCGTGTCCCGATCGGATCGCGTCGACCGTCTGATTCGCCCCTACGCCGTCGAGCAGACGGAAAACGTCGACAAGAACACGACCGAATACGACATTACCAAGCTGTGGAACTTCTTCTGGGAGAAGAACAACGGAGAAGGACCAGGCAGCTTTGAAGCGTACTATCAAGAGCAGCAGAAGGCGGCGGGCATCCAGCCGCGCGCTTTTCTCGGCTTCATGTCGGCACAATGGTGGCAGACACAACTCCCCGATTTCTGGAAAACGATCAGCAACAAAGGCCCGGGCGAGTTCAAACCCACGCCGTACATCCCCGTGCGCTGGACGACATGGCAGGTGAGGCAATTCGACAACGCGCCGCTGCTCGGCTACCTGCATCGGCCCATCGACGTGAAGCTCGCCGATGCGCACGGCAAGCCGCTGAAGACCGCGCAGCAGGCGCAAGCGCTCAAGGCGGGGTGGCAGCAAGCCGTCGATACGCTGCCCACCGGCGAAACGCCGAAGCGGATCTTCTATGACACGACGGGCGATCGCGCGTGGGTCGCGCCGATCAACCAGGCGCTCGCGCAAAGCGGGCCGTCCGCGCCGAGTCTCGATGACGTGAAGGAAGGCTACGACATCGGCCGCCGGATCGGGAACACGGGCATCAGCTCGCCGTTGGTGCAGATTGGACTCGGCCTGATCGCGAGCTACAACGAAGGCGGGGCCAGCGCCACGATCGATCGCCGGCCGAACGGCTCGGCGACGATCGTGATGGTGAGCCCGCCGACGCAGAAGCGGCCGGACGTGAATCCTTTCCGATAAGGAGCCCGTATGCGCGGCGTGATTCGCATCGGCGATTCGACCTCGCACGGCGGCCGCGTTGTAACCGGCCGCGAGGGTTCGACCGTGATGGGGCGGGCGGTGGCCTGCGTCGGCGACCGCTGCACGTGCCCGATGAATGGACACGGTCAATGCGTGATCGTCGAGGGCGACGAGAATGTCCGCATAGACGGGCGTGCGGTCGCTTTCGATGGCCACAAGACATCGTGCGGAGCCACGCTCGTCTCGTCGATTTCAACATCGGGGCGCACATAATGAAATTCGCCGGCCAGCACCACGAGTGCGACATAGTAGCAGACCGATATGTCACAACTCGACCAGCTTGGCCGCCACTTGCCCGAGCCATTCCGAAAAGCTGCCAGTGACGAGTTCGGGTGCCTAGTCGTCATGCCAAATTCGGACCACTTGCCCCAGCGTACCGCCTTCGGCAGGGTCGAGATTGAGGCACAGGCGAATGCCGCTGCCGTCGTGCGTAAATGGAATCCATTTGAGGTTGTACCAGTCATCTTTGATGACTTGGTCCGTCTCGGATGTCATGCCATTGAAATCGCCGCTGGCAACGAGGCATTTCCAGATCGACCAATGCGCGACGATCTCGCGCGCGCGCTCAGCAACGCCTCGCCGTCGGCGAACGCGGCATCGGGTTCAGCCAGGCCATTATGCATCCGGAGACTGTCAACGAACTCGCCCGGCAGGGTGGCACCGAGCGCCGCATGCGGCGTCGCCAGATCGTCATCGGTTACAGGGCCGTTGAATCCGCCCGGCAAGCGCGTAGCGTCGGTGGCCCCCTATTCTTCAAGCAGCTTCCATGTGGCGTGCAGATCTGCCTTCGTGGTTTCAGCATCTCGAGTGGCATTTGGAGCGGAGCCGCTCACCGTCGTCACCTGAGCCACATCGTGCTGAACGGCTTGCGTTGTGCAGCACGGAACCGCGTCGGGACCCTCCCGATCGAGACGCAGAAACAAAATTGAACTGCCGGCTGCAAGTGCCTTTTCTCCCGCGGAAATCGCGACGAGCACGTCGGCGCGAGCGACGCCGCCCACCCGTTCGTCACAGTCGAATGGCAACAAGCGGACGTGCCAATCGCCATTGGCGCTGCGATACAGATTGCCCCATCGTATCCCGCTGATTTGGGCGTTACGCCCGACATCGCGCGCGATCGAGCCGGTTTGCCAGTACGGTCCTGGCCTCGCAACATGCTCAAGCAAGTCGAGCACTCGCGGCACGATCGTATGCGCCAGGATTGCTACAGAATCTGTACGTCCGGGTAAATTAATCAGCGTTGCCTGATCGTAGCTGGTCAGAGCTTTCATACCGTCCGGCGTGCCATCGGGTCGCGTAAGTTGAGCGCTGGCGCTAGTGAGGTTATGAGCGACCGGCGAGGGCGCGCGGGTCGTGTCACACACAGCGCGTCCGGGAGGGGCCGATGGCAAGCAAGAAATACCGCGACAAGACCTGTTGTGTATTGCGGGCGAGACCGAGCGTCGAGCACGGGCGATCACGTCGTTGCGCGCGAGTTCTGTCCGGGCACCGCGCGCGACAACCTGGCCAAGGTGCCGGCATGCGTGGCCTGCAACAACACCAAGTCGAAGCTTGAGCACTACGTGCTGGCGGTGTTGGCCGAAAACCCGATTGGGCCGTTTTCCGTAAGCGCGAATTTAAGCGCACCTAGAATCGGAAGCTGAACGAGCGCAGGCTTGCGTCCGCAACTACAACCTGCGGACGCAACCGATGACACAGAACGAAGTTGATTTCCTTCCGCTGCGGGTGACCGGCGTGACGGCGGCGGGCAAGCGCAAGTTTGACGCCGAAGGTAAGCGCAAGCTGATCGATGCCTGCCTGAAGCCGGGCGCGTCAATTGCCGGGCTAGCGTTGAAGGCTGGCGTGAACGCGAACCAACGTAACCACCTCGCGAGGCGCTGTCACGTTGGCGGGTGTGGTCGCGTAAGATGAGGCGATGAAACCGAAAGCGCTCTACCACGGCCACCGATTCCCCGCAGCGATCATCAGCCAGGCGGTCCGCTGGTATTTCCGCTTCCAGCTGAGCCTACGCGACATTGAGGAGCTGCTATTCGAGCGCGGCGTGATCGTCAGCTACGAGACGATCCGCCGGTGGTGCGACAAATTCGGTGCGGCCTTCGCCCGGCGGGTCAAGGCTGCGCGACGAAAGCCGGGCCGCACCTGGCATCTAGACGAGATGTTCGTGAATCTGCGCGGCGAGCCCTGGCTGCTGTGGCGGGCGGTCGACGAACACGGTGCCGAGCTGGATATCCTGCTGCAGAAGCGGCGCGACAAGGCCGCAGCGAAGCGCTTTTTCCAGCGTGTGCTGCGTTCCTGTCCGGCACCGTGCAAGATCGTCACCGACCAGTTACGCAGCTACCCGGCTGCCAAGGCTGGCATCCCGGAGCTCGCCAACGTCAAGCACGTGTTCGTGAAGGCCGCCGCCCGCGTGAACAACCGCGCCGAGAACAGCCATCAGCCGACCCGCGAACGCGAGCGACGCATGCGGGGATTTCACGACCCGAAGCGCACTCAGGCTTTCCTCGCGAGCTTCGGGCCGATCCGCCAGCACTTCGCCCTGAAGCGGCATCTGCTGCGTGCTTCGCTTTATCGCAAACACCTCGCCGTACGCTTCTCGACGTGGCGTGAATTTACCGAGGTCACCCAGAATCCGTCTGCCGCATGAAACATGCAGGTCGCGCCCCCGCCCCTTGTGAACATACTCCGCTAACGTGACAGCGCCTTTTTGAGAAATAACAACACCATGCGAACCGTTGTTGCCGATACCCCACCCCGTACCGGCAACCATCCCACAAACTGTATCGGTACTGTACCGCCATGGTCCACTAAACTCCCTTCGACATCCTTGAATTCCGAAGACGAAGAGAGCATCACCATGGACTACCTCACCGTCAGTGCGCTGCCCGCCGGCATGCTGTTCGCGCTCGTCACCTCGATCACCCCCGGCCCGAACAACACGATGTTGCTCGCATCCGGCGTCAACTTCGGCTTTCGCCGCACACTGCCGCACATGCTCGGCATCAGTGCCGGCGTCGCGATCCTGATGCTGTCGGTCGGCTTCGGTCTCGGCGAAGCGTTCAAGCGCATCCCGGTCCTTTATACGTTGCTCGAGACCGCGAGCGTCGTCTATCTGCTGTATCTCGCATGGCGCATCGGCACGTCAGGCGAAGTGCGCACTCACAACGGCAAATCGCGTCCGATGACGTTCGTCGAGGCGATCGCGTTCCAATGGGTCAATCCGAAAGCGTGGATGATGGTGCTGACCGCCGCCACGACAATCCAGCTCTCCGCCGACTACGGCCGCAACGCCGTCTGGATGGCGCTCGTGTTCGTCTTCGTCGGTTTGCCGAGCATCAGCGTCTGGGCCGCGTTCGGCCAAGGGTTGCGCGGCGTCCTGTCGAACCGGCGCTGGCTGCGCGTGTTCAACATCACGATGGCCGCACTGCTTGTTCTGTCGCTTTATCCGATGTTCGCCAAGATCGCCGGCCACTGAGACGCGGCGCGCCGTTGTGATCCGGTCCGGTAAAGCGTACGCTGTTCTTCCGGACGCCTGTTCGCCGCCCCGCGACCTCGTCCCGGCCGGGAGAACGCAGATGAAGCCACTGCTGAAAGCAGGCGATCGGATCGAAGGCCTGCATTGGATTGCCGAATACCGCCATCGCGCGCACTTGATTCGCGTGCTGCGCGAGCGCGTCGAAGTGGGCACTTACGACGCACCGTCCGCGTTGTTCGGCGACGAGGAGGAGATGGGCGCGTCGACGCCTGCCGATCACCGCAGCCGCGAAGCCGCGCTGCGCGCATATCTGCGCCACTTCGCAAAGGTCCACGACGCTGAAGAATGAAGGGGCGCAAACGCGCCGCCTCGCCTGTCGTCTCAACCGGTCATGCCGCCCGCGTCGGCGCGTTCGGTTCCGCGTCGCGCAACGCGGCCGTGCGCTTGACCATCAGTGCGCCCGCCGCGATCAACGCCGGCACCGCGAGCATCGAGAAAATCGTGCCGAACCCGAGTTGCGCTTGCAGCAGCAAGCCGCCTGAAAACGCACCCAGAATCCCGCCGAAGCGTCCGACGCCGAGCATCCAGGCGACGCCCGTCGCACGTCCGCTCGTCGGATAGAACGCAGCTGCGAGCGCCGGCAGCGACGATTGCGCGCCGTTCATGCAAACGCCCGCGACGAACACGACAGTCGCGAGCAGTGCGAGATGCCCGGCCTGCAGGCCGATCATCCAGACGAACAGCGCCGTCAACGCGTACGTGAGCGCGATCACGCGATGCGGCTCGAAACGGTCCATCAGCCAGCCGGTTGCGATCGCGCCGATGCCGCCGCCGAGCGGAAAGAGCGCGGTGACGAGCGCCGCATCGCGCACGGTGAAGCCGGTGTCGCGGATCAGCGTCGGCAGCCAGCTCGTCAGCAGATAGTAGACGAGCAGTCCCATGAAGTACGTGAGCCACAGCATCGAGGTACCCGCGCGGTAGCGCGGCGACAGCACGACGGCCGCACCCGAGCGCTGCTGTTCGCCACCGTCTTCGGGCAGCACGAAGCGCACGCCGTCGAACGACCTGTCGGGCGCGATCCGGCGCAGCACCGCGGCGATCCGCTCGCGCGGCGCGCCGCGCAGCACCATGAACCGAATCGACTCGGGCAACGCGATCAACAACGCGCCGAGCACGAGCGGCGCGATGCCGCCGACGACGAATACGCTTCGCCAGCCGTGATCCGGGATCAGCGCGGCGGCGACGAGGCCGCCCGCCGACGAGCCGAGCGTGAAGCCGCAGAACATCGTGTTGACGAGAAACGAGCGTTTCGCGTGCGGCGCATACTCGGCCATCAGCGTCGTCGCGTTCGGCATCGCAGCGCCGAGACCGAGTCCCGTCAGCAAGCGCAGCACGGCCAGCTCCGTCACCGATTGCGCAAACGCACAGCCGATGCTGAAGAGTCCGAACAACACGACCGAGCCGACCAGCACGCGCTTGCGACCGATCCGGTCTGCGAGCGGGCCCGCCGTGAGCGCGCCGAGCGCGAGGCCGACGAGCGCCGCGCTCATCACCGGGCCGAGCGCGGCCTTCGTCACGTGCCACTCCTGGCCGAGCGCGGGCGCGACGAAACCAATCGCGGCGGTATCGAAGCCGTCCGCCGCGACAATCAGAAAGCACAGGATCAGAATCAGCCACTGATAGGGCGAGAAGCGCCGCTCGTCGATGAACTGCTGCACATCGAGCTGGCGCGAGAAATCGGTCATTGCTGTCTCCGTTGGGTTTGTCATCGACGCCTTTCGCGTCCTGCGCCAATGCGATGCCGGCGCATGTCGTCGCGCACGGGCGGCAGCCGTTCGGCGCGCCGCCCGTGCGGTGTGTGCTTCGTGTTTCGTGTCGCGCGGCGTCAGGCCGCGTCTTCTTCGCTGAAGATGCGCTGCGCGAGGTGGAACGCCGAATTCGCCGCAGGCACGCCGCAGTAGATCGCAGTCTGCAGCAGCACTTCCTTGATCTCGTCGCGCGTGACGCCGTTGTTCTTCGCCGCGCGCAGATGCAGCGCGAGCTCCTCGCCGCGATTGAGCGCAACCATCATCGCGACCGTCAGCAGACTACGCGTGTGGCGCGGCAGCCCGTCGCGCGTCCAGATCTCGCCCCACGCATAGCGCGTGATCAGGTTCTGGAACTCCTCGGTCAGCTCGGTGCGATTCGCGAGCGAGCGGTCGACGTGCGTATCGCCGAGCACAGCGCGGCGCACCTTCATGCCCGCTTCGTAACGTTGATCGTCGTTCATCTCGATGCTCTCGCGTCAGGCCGTCAGGAAATCGATCAGCGTTTGGTTGAAGCTGTCCGCGCATTCGATGTTCGAGATGTGCGCGCAGTCGAATTCGACGTGCTTCGCGCCCTCGATCGCCGTGGCGAGCGCGCGGCCCTGGTCGGGCGGCGTCGACATGTCGTGCGTGCCCGTCACGACGAGCGTCGGCACGCCGATGCCCTTCACTTCGTCGCGCAGATCGGCGGCATTCAGCGCATCACAGTTCGCCGCGTAGCCGTCCTTGTCGGTGTGATTGAACGTGTCGCGGATCACGTCGACGAGGCGCGGCTCGCGTTCGAAGAACGCGGCCGTGAACCAGCGCGGCAGCACAGCGTCGGCAAGCGCCGCCATTCCTTCGGCACGCGCCTTCTGCGCACGCGGCCCCCATACTTCCGGCGAGCCGATTTTCGCCGACGTGTTCGAGAGCACCACGCGATCGATTCGGCTCGCATGGCGCGCGGCGAGCGCCACGCCCGTCAGGCCGCCCATCGAGATTCCGCAGAAGTGCGAGCGCGCGATCCCGATGTGATCGAGGAGGCCGATCACGTCGCCCGTCAACTGATCGATCGTATACGAGCCTGCCGGTGCGTCCGAGTGGCCGTGGCCGCGCGTATCGTAGCGCAGTAGATTGAAGTGCGCCGTCAGCGGGCCGATCTGCGGCGCCCACATCGACAGATCCGCACCGAGCGAATTCGACAACACGAGCCACGGCGCGTCGGCGCGCGTTGCACGGTCGATCCGGTAATGCAGCCGCACTCCGTTGACTGAAGCGAAAGGCATGGGAATCTCTCCTTAATGGCGGCTCGCGTGGAGCGCGAGCACGGCGTCGACGTAGGCGTGCGCCTCGCCGACGTAATGAGCGGGGTCGAGCAACTGCCGCAGCGCGTCGGGCGCGAGGTGCGCGGCGACGTCCGGGTCCGCGGCGAGCACGTCATGCAACGAGCCGCCGCTTCGCACGGATTCTCTCGATGCGCGCTCGACGAGATGATGCGCGTCGAGCCGGCCGATCTTGTCGCCGAGCGCGAGCATCACCGCTTCGCCGAGCACGAGGCCGTGCGTCGCGTCGAGGTTTTCGGCAAGGCGCACGGCGTCGACGTTCAAGCCCGCGACGATCTGCGTGATCTGCGCGAGCGCGCCGCCCGCGAGCCGCGCGAGTTCGGGCAGCGCGTCCCATTCGGCCTGCCAGCCGCCAAGCGCGCGCTCGTGTTCTTGCACCATTCCGGCGAACACGGTCGAGACGAGCCCCGGCGCGCGCACGGCCGCGGTCAGCACGGCCGCGCAGCCGACCGGATTGCGCTTGTGCGGCATCGTCGACGAGCCGCCCTTGCCGGCGGCGGCCGGCTCGGCCAGCTCGCCGATTTCGGTCTGCATCGACAGCGAAATGTCGCGTGCGATCTTGCCGAGCGTGCCGATCAGCATCCCGAAACAGGCGGCGGTCTCGGCGGTACGATCGCGCTGCGTGTGCCACGGTACGGCGGGCAGCGTGAGTTGCAAGTCGTCGGCGAGCGCGCGCGCGACGGCAGGCGCCGCGTCGCGCAAGCTCGCGAGCGTGCCCGCCGCGCCGCCGAACTGCAACGCGAGCGCGCGCGCGCGCAACGCGGCGAGACGCTCGCGATGACGGAGCAGCGCGTCGAGCCATTGCGCGAACTTCAATCCGAGCGTGATCGGCAGCGCCTGCTGCAGCCATGTGCGGCCGATCATCGGCGTCGCGCGATGCGCGGCGGCGAGCGACGCGAGCGTCGCGCACGTATCGCGCAGCAGCGGCTCGAGCCAATCGAACGTATCGCGCAATTGCAGCACCGTCGCCGTATCGATGATGTCCTGGCTCGTCGCGCCCCAATGCACGTACTTCGCCGCTTCGGCGTCGCGCGCCTTCACGCGTGCGGTCAGTTGCTTGACGAGCGGAATCGCGAGGTTGCCGCCGAGCGCCGCGTCGCGCGCGAGCGCTTCCGCGTCGAGTGCGTCGGCCACGCACGTCGCCTCGATCGGCGGCACCGCGCTCGCCGGAATCACGCCGTGCGCGGCGAGCGCGCGCGCGAGCGCGGCTTCGACGTCGAGCATCCGCTGCAGCGTCGCGCGCGGCGACCAGATCCGGTTGAGCGGCTCGCTGCCGCAGATGAGGGAAGTCAGGCGAGCACTGTCTTCGAGCATGGGATCGATTGGAAAAACGCAATGCGCTTATTGTCCACCGAAGCGTCGGACGCTGCGCGCTCGTCCGTTCGGGCAACCGCGGCGATACGCCGTACGGCCGCACGACGCGAACGGCGCGCGCCGCCGCGTCACGCCGCGGCCTTCTGCGTCGCGTCGATGAGCGGCACGCCCGTCAGCTTCTGCAACGCGTCGAACGAGATGTCGGTGAAGATCTCGCGCACCGCGAGCCCGTCGCTCGTCACGTCGAGCATCGCGAGATCGGTATAGATGCGATCGACGCAACGCACGCCCGTCACCGGATACGAGCATTCCGCGGTGATCTTGCTTTCACCCTGCTTCGTCAGGTGCTCCATCATCACGAACACCTGCTTCGCGCCGATCGCGAGATCCATCGCGCCGCCGACCGCGGGAATCGCATCGGGCGCGCCCGTGTGCCAGTTCGCGAGGTCGCCATGCGCGGACACCTGGAACGCGCCGAGCACGCAGTAGTCGAGATGGCCGCCGCGCATCATCGCGAACGAATCCGCATGATGGAAGTACGCGCCGCCCGTGAGCAGCGTCACGTGCTGCTTGCCGGCGTTGATCAGCTCGTCGTCCTCTTCGCCCGGAGCGGGCGCGGGGCCCATGCCGAGCAGGCCGTTCTCGCTGTGCAGGAAAATTTCCTTGTTCGGATCGAGATGGTTCGCCACGAGCGTCGGCACGCCGATCCCGAGGTTCACGTACGCGCCTTCAGGAATGTCTTGCGCGACGCGCTTCGCCATTTCGTCGCGGGTCAGTCGTTTCATCGTGTTCTCCTCAGGGGTCAGGCGGCGCTCGCGGCGCGTTCGGCAGCCAGCTCGGCCGCATGCGCGGCCTGCGGCACTTCGACGATTCGCTGCACGAAGATGCCGGGCGTCACGATGTGCTCGGGATTCAGCGCGCCGAGCGGCACGACTTCCGACACTTGCACGATCGACGTCTTCGCGGCCATCGCCATCACCGGGCCGAAGTTGCGCGCGGTCTTCCGATAGACGAGGTTGCCCCAGCGGTCGCCCTTGAGCGCCTTCACGAGCGCGAAATCCGCATGGATCGGCGTCTCGAACACGTACTGCTTGCCGTCGATCAAGCGCGTCTCCTTGCCTTCGGCGAGCTTCGTGCCGAAGCCCGTCGGCGTGAAGAAGCCGCCGATGCCCGCGCCCGCCGCGCGAATCCGCTCGGCGAGATTGCCTTGCGGCACCAGCTCGAGTTCGATCTCGCCCGCGCGATACAGCGCGTCGAACACTTGCGAATCGGCCTGCCGCGGGAACGAGCAGATGATCTTGCGCACGCGCTTCGCCTTCAAGAGCGCGGCGAGACCCGTCTCGCCGTTGCCGGCGTTGTTGTTGACGATCGTCAGGTCGCGCGCGCCTTGCGCGATCAGCGCGTCGATCAGCTCGGACGGCATCCCGGCCGTGCCGAAGCCGCCGATCATGATCGTCGCGCCGTCGTGGACGTCGGCCACCGCCGACTTGAGGGAATCGAAAATCTTGTTGACCATGTCTCTTCCTGTGCGAATCCGCGCGTGCCGCCCGCTGCGGCACGCGTCCACGCATGGCTGCGCGCCTCGCTCGACGATCCGATTTGTTCGAAATACGAACTCAGATTCGATTAGCGAACGGTGTGCCGATCATAGAGGCGTACGCGCAGGATTGTCAAGGCGACGCCGTGTCTGCAACTGCGGCCGTGCCCGCGATTGCCGCGCCGTGTGCCCGTGCGGCGGCGGCCGTGTCGAATGACGCGACGCCTGCCGCATCGTCGAACGGCAAGCCGACGTAGTTCTCCGCGAGCGACTGCGCGGCCGCGCGCGAGCGCGTCACGTACCTGAGCTCGGCGAGCTTCAGCCGGTTGACGAACGGCGAGTCGTCGACGGACGGGTGCAGCATATTCGTCATGCAATACGAAAAGTGCTCGGCACGCCATACCCGTTCCAGACAGGTTGACGAATACGCATCGAGCAATTCGTCGCGGCCTTCGCGATAGTGCGCGCCGAGCGCGCGCGACAGCGCCCGAACGTCGGCGACCGCGAGATTCATCCCCTTCGCACCCGTCGGCGGCACGATGTGCGCGGCGTCGCCCGCGAGGAACAGCCGCCCGTACCGCATCGTCTCGGACACGAAGCTGCGCATCGGCGTCACGCTCTTCTGCGTGATGCGGCCTTTGTTCGGCGTCCAGCCGCTGTCGTTTTCAAAGCGCGTGCGCAACTCCTCCCAGATCCGCGCATCCGGCCATTCGGCCAGGTTCTCGTCGGGCCGGCATTGCAGGTAAAGTCGGGTAACGGTCGGCGAGCGCATCGAGAACAGCGCGAAGCCGCGCGCGTGATGCGCATAAACCAGCTCGTCGAGCGACGGCGCCGCATCGGCGAGGATTCCGAGCCACGCGTACGGATACACGCGCTCGAACGTGCGCAGCCGCTCGGCGGGAATCGTCTGGCGCGCGGTCCCGTGGAAGCCGTCGCAGCCGGCAACGTAGTCGCAGTCGATTCGCTCGGTGCGTCCGTCCGCGTGCGTGAACGTCACCGACGGCCGCTCGGTCGCGACGTCGTGCAGTTCGACATCGCGCACGTCGAAATGGATCGACTGGCCGTGTTCGAGCGCGGCCGCGATCAGATCGCGCACCACTTCGTGCTGGCTGTAGACGGTGATCGCGCGTCCGGGCGTCAGCTCACCGAAGTCGATCCGGTGGCGGCGGCCGTCGAACAGCAGTTCGATGCCGCTGTGGACGAGGCCCTCGCGCCGCATCCGCGTGCCCAGGCCGGCTTCGTTCAGCGTGTCGACGGTGCCCTGCTCGAGCACGCCGGCGCGGATCCGGTTCTCGCAGTATTCGCGCGAGCGCGCCTCGAGTACGACCGATTCGACGCCTTGCAGGCGAAGCAGATGGGAAAGAAGCAGCCCGGACGGACCGGCGCCGATGATCGCGACTTGCGTGCGCATTGTTCGTCTCCTGAACATTGATTCGAATAGTGAATCGATTGTCAGCGCTATCCCGACTATGCAGCAATGCGATTCAGGAGATAAGTTGTATACGGATTTCCAATAGTACTGATCCGATGCCCGAACTCGATCTGAACCTGATTCCGTATCTGGTCGCGCTCAACGAGACGCGTCACGTAAGCCGCGCGGGCGATCTGCTCGGCGTCAGCCAGCCGCGCGTGAGCGCCGCGCTCGGGCGGCTGCGCGAGCACTTCGGCGATCCGCTCTTCGTGCGAACGTCGCGCGGAATGGAGCCGACGCCGCGCGCGCTCGCGCTGATTCCGGCCGCGCGCGACGCGCTCGCGAGCATCGAGCGCGGCCTCGTCGCGCCGCACGATTTCGACCCGGCAAAGAGCACGCGCACGTTCTCGATCGCGTTGTCGGACGTCGGCGAGATCGTGTTCCTGCCGCGGCTGCTCCAGGCGTTCGCGGAACGCGCGCCGCATGCGAATCTGCGTTCGGTATCGCTGTCGCATGCGGAGGTCGGGCGCACACTCGAGGACGGCGGCGTCGATCTCGCGATCGGCTACTTTCCGGATCTCGGCGGCACCAACTTCTTCCAGCAGCGGCTCTTCACGCACCGTTTCATTTGCCTGCTTCGGCGCGGCCATCCGCTCGCCACGCAGCCGCTCACGCTCGAGCAGTTCCTCGCGTGCGGCCACGCGGTCGTGCGCGCGGAAGGCCGCAGCCAGGAAGTGCTCGAGCAATATCTGGCGAAGCGGCGGCTCGCGCGCCGCGCAGTGCTCGAGACGCCGCACTTCATGAGCCTGCCGTTCATCCTGAGCCGCACCGATCTGATCGCGACGGTCCCGCACGCGATCGGCTATGCGTACGCAACCGAGCACGCGTCAATCATGCTCGTCGAGCCGCCGCTGCCGTTGCCGCGCTTCGACCTGAGGCAGCACTGGCACCGCAAGTTCCACAACGACGCGAGCGTCGCGTGGCTGCGCAGCGTCGTCGCCGATCTGTTCAACGACGCGCTCGACGAATGGCCGAAGTGACGCCTGCCCGTTACGCGTGCGGCAACGCACGCCCGGCATTCGCGAATGCGCACCACGGCGCACGCTCGATGCGAAAGCATGAAACAATGATCGACCGGCCGCGAAGTCAGCGGTCCTTACGGAGTTCAGAGCATATGGCTAAAGGAAAGACCGCAAGCAAGACAGCGGCCCCGGCCGCGCACAAGGCGGCGAGCAAGACAACGAACAAAACAGCAAGCAAGCAGACGACTCGCGCCGCCGCGCCCTCGCCCGCGCCTGCCCCCGTGCCCGCGAACCGGCCGAGCCGCGACGAAGCCGAATCAGCGGTGCGCGTGCTGCTGCGCTGGGCGGGCGACGATCCCGACCGCGAAGGCCTCCTCGACACGCCGGCGCGCGTCGTGCGCGCGTACGAAGAATTCTTCTCGGGCTACGCGCTCGAACCGCGCGACATCCTCGCGCGCACGTTCAGCGAAGTCGACGGCTACGACGAGATGATCGTGCTGAAGGACATCCGCTTCGAAAGCTATTGCGAGCACCACATGGTGCCGATCATCGGCCGCGCGCACGTCGCGTATCTGCCGCACCATCGCGTCGTCGGCATCTCGAAGCTCGCGCGCCTCGTCGACGCGTTCGCGAAGCGCCTGCAGATCCAGGAAAAAATGACCGTGCAGATCGCCGACACGCTGTTCGACGTGCTGCAGCCGAAGGGCGTCGGCGTGATCCTCGAAGCTGCGCACCAGTGCATCTCGACGCGCGGCATCCACAAGCCCGGCGTCGAGATGGTGACGTCGCGGATGCTCGGCACGTTCCGCACCGATCCGTCGACGCGTCGCGAATTCCTGTCGATCGTCGCGAATCCGTCCTCGGTCAATCTGACGAATACGTAAATGCAGTCGAGCATGAAACCCGCCACCGCACCCGTCGTACTCGTGACGGGCGCCGCGCGCCGCGCGGGCCGCGCGTTTGCGTTGCGCTTCGCCTCGCGCGGCTATCGCGTCGCCGTGCATTACGACCGGTCGGCCGACGCCGCGCACGCGTTCGTGCAACAGATCGAAGCGTCGGGCGGCGAAGCCGTCGCGCTGCAAGCCGATCTTGCCCATGCGGACGCCATCGCGCATCTCGTCGACGCGGTCTACGCGCGCTTCGGCCGCCTCGACGTGCTCGTGAACAATGCGTCGGTGTTCTGGCAGGACCACCTGCCGAGCTTCGATCTCGCGGCATTCGACAACGCGTGGGCGATCAACTGCCGCGCGCCGATCCTGCTGACGCGCGCGTATTACGAGCGCGCGAAGGCGGCAGGCGCGCAGGGCGTCGTGATCAACGTCGTCGACCAGAAGATCAAGGAAAACTTCCATCGCGACCATTTCAGCTACACGGTCGCGAAGGCGGCGCTCGGCAATCTCACGCAGATGCTCGCGCTGTCGGCGAGCCCGGTGCTGCGCGTGAACGCGGTGTTTCCGGGGTTGATGCTGCCGAGCGACGACCAGACGCCGGCCGACTTCGAGCACGCGAGCCGCGCGTCGACGCCGCTTGCGCGGATCGCCGGGCCGAACGACGTCGCGGACGCGATCCTGCTGCTGACGGGGCCCGCGTACAACGGCGCGGACTTCGTCGTCGATGCGGGACAGAACCTGATTCGCGTCGATCAGGACGTGCTGTACAAGCACCGGTCGCCCGCCGGCAAACACTGAGCGAAAGCCGCAACCAGCAACCGGAGCAAGCGACAAGCGCGGCGCGGGCCAGCGGCAGCCGCGCCGCCCGCCCGATGCCCGCTCAATCCTTCTCGGCGTTCTCTTTCTCGCCCTCGCGGATCTTCCCCTGCGCGACGCTGCTGCCGGGCGGCACGCTATGCGTGAGCCACACGTTGCCGCCGATCACCGAACCCTTGCCGATCGTCACCCTGCCGAGGATCGTCGCGCCCGCGTAGATCACGACATCGTCCTCGACGATCGGATGCCGCGCGTTGCCCTTGACGAGCATCCCTTCTCCGTCGGCGGGGAAGCTCTTCGCGCCGAGCGTGACCGCCTGATAGAGCCGCACGCGCTCGCCGATGATCGCGGTCTCGCCGATCACCACGCCCGTGCCGTGGTCGATGAAGAAGCTCGGGCCGATCCGCGCGCCCGGGTGGATGTCGATGCCCGTCGCCGAGTGCGCGATCTCGTTGATGAAGCGCGCGAGAAGCGGCACGCCGAGTTGATACAGCGCATGCGCGAGCCGATGGTGCATCATCGCGAGCACGCCCGGATAGCAGAGCAGGATTTCGGTGATGTGCTGCGCGGCCGGGTCGCCGGAGTAGGCGGCCTGGATGTCGCTGACGAGGAGCGCGCGGATGCCGGGCAGTTGCGTGCCGAACTCGCGCGCGATCTCGAACGCGCGTTCGTCGAGCGCGGCGGACCGTGTCTCCGCGTGCTCGGGCAAGAACGGCAGCGCGCGGCGGATCTGCTCGGCGAGCAGGCGCAGCGTGCTTTCGAGCGTGTGGCCGACGTAGTAGTCGACGGTTTCGTCGGTCAGATCGGGCGCGCCGTAATGCGTCGGGAACAACGAGGCGCGCAGGCCCGAGACGACCGTGCAGATCGCGTCGCGCGACGGCAGCTCGCGAATGCCGCGCGGATGGCGCGTGCGATGCAGCTTCTCGCGGGATTCGCGCAGCTCGGTGACGATCTGTTCGAGGCCCCAGTTTCGGACGGATTTCGACATAGGCAAAACGCACGGCCGCGCTTCGTCGCACGGCCGTCTGATAAAAGTGACGGGTTCCGCAAGATTACCGCGTTTTTGCCGTGCCAGCGGAACGCGCGCCGCCGGGCGCGTCGTCGCGCCGTCCTAAATGGTGAGGCTGCTCGCGTCGATCCATCGGACGGCCCAATCGCGCGCATGCGCGATCGCCGCGTCTTCGTCGTTGAAATGCAGATCGGAGGGAAAGAAACGATTGGCGACCAGTTCGCCGTCGCTCGATCGGGAGATGACGACGTACGGCTGGAACGAGCCGTCGCTCGCGCGCGCCGGCGCGCAGTTCAGCAGATACCCGCGATGCGTGAATGCAGTTGTCGTAGAGTGCATAAGTCCGCCCACCTTAAGTCCCCTTTACCTTCTTCTTCGCTACCGTCCGTTAAGGATGCCGCGGCGCCCGGTGCGGGCGGAAGCGGGTGCGCCGAATGTCGCGCACCGCTTTGTCGGAAAAGAATCATACTCTGTAGAAAACGCGTCTTCTAGCTGAAATAATTATTTGGAAAGTGTGGCACGCGGCGCGGCAGCGGCGCTCGCACGCGCGCCTTTTCCCGTCGTGCCCGGAACGGGTCTTGCAATGCTCCGGGCGTCGCGCCGCTGGGATGACCGCGATGAATCCGTTCGAACGCAAGACGCCCGCCGACGCCGGCCACGCGCATCCGCGCAGCGTCGAGTTGTACAACGACGCGACACACGACAGCACTGTCGACACGGACGGCAAGAATCGCGAGGCCGCCCGCATCGCGAGCGGCGAGCCGATTTCTCCTGACCAGATCACGACGAGCAATGCGTCGCTCGTCAATGCGATGTCCGAAACGCCCGACGGCTTCGCCGGCTTCGACAGCCGGCCCGGCGGCAATCATCCGCAGTTCGCGCCGCGTGCCGGCTACACGGTCGTCGACAAGGGGTTCGACGCCGCCGCATCGGGCGGCGCGCACGCGGACGACGAGCTTCCGTCGCCGTATCATCCGCCGCGTCGGCCGGGGCGCATCATCGAGTTCGCGCCGATTCCGCGTTGATGTCGGTGTCGGTGCCGGTGCCGTCGCCGTGTGCGTGCCGGCGCGGGGCCGGTCCGCGCATGGAATGGTTGCTGTCGATGCGCCGTCGCCGCGCAGCGGGGCATCGGTTGCATTCTTACATCGATGCGTTCGGGCGTCCGCGCGTTGAATCCGATCCACTATTTGATTCGGGCATTTGAATGTGCGCGTCTGACAATCGTCGCTTTTCGTCGTTCGTAACGTTGTCTCGACATGAACGCGGCACGCATGGAAGATGTCGGGCTCGCGCGGTACGCGGCGCACGATGATCGATGCAGCGCCGCTCCGGCGCGCATCATGAAACGCGCGTTCGAATTCTCTTTTGGCGCTCGCGTGGATGCAACGTCGTGGGTCTTCGCGCTATCAGAAATCGGTACCGGTACCAGCGCCGATATCGATGCGCGCTCAACCGCCCATCGCCCCCTGCGTATTCACATACAGCGAGTACAACCCGTGGCTCGCCGCCATGAACAGCCGGTTCCGATGCCGTCCGCCGAAGCACACGTTCGCGCAACGCTCGGGCAGCGCGATGTGCCCGATCGCGTCGCCTCCGGGCGTGAACACGCGCACGCCGTCGAGTTCGTCGGTGCCCATCCCCCAGCCGCACCACAGGTTGCCGTGCGCGTCGACGCGAAAGCCGTCCGGCGTGCCCTGCCCCGCGTCGATCAGCACGCGTGCGTTGCGCACCGACTTGCCGTCGCTCGCGACATCGTAAGCGCGGATCGTGCGCGGCCGCCCCTTCGATTCGACGACGTACAGAACGGATTCGTCCGGCGAAAACGCAAGGCCGTTCGGCCCCGGCACGCCCTCGACGACGGGCTCGACCGCGCCTGTGCGCGGATCGATACGGTAGACGCGCTCCGGCATCTCCGATTCCTGCTTCTCGCCTTCGTAAAAGCTCTGGATGCCGAAGTCCGGATCGCTGAACCAGATCGAGCCGTCGGACTTCACGACCACGTCGTTCGGCGAATTGAAGCGCTTGCCTTCGAAACGCTCGGCGAGCACGATGATCGCCCCGTCGTACTCGGTGCGCGTGACGCGGCGCGTCAAATGCTCGCACGTGACGAGGCGTCCCGCGCGATCGCGCGTGTTGCCGTTCGCGTTGTTCGACGGCTGCCGGAATACGCCGACCGCACCGCTCTGTTCATCCCAACGCAGAATCCGGTTGTTCGGGATGTCGCTCCACAGCAGATAGCGGCCGTCGCCGAACCATACCGGGCCTTCGGACCAGCGCGCGCCCTGGTACAGGCATTCGACGGAAGCGGACCGGATGCGCAGCGAATCGAAGCGCAGATCGAGCACGCGGACGGTCGGATCGGGATAGCGCCGGGAATCGATTGCGTCCATCACGCTCACGCCTTGCCGAGCTGGCCGTCGCGCAAGCGCCAGAGATCGAGCGGATTCGCGTCGGCGAGCGCGGCCGGCAACAGCGCCGCGGGCAGGTCCTGATAGCAGACGGGCCGCAGGAAGCGCTCGATCGCGAGCGCGCCGACCGACGTGCTGCGCGGGTCCGACGTCGCCGGGAACGGCCCGCCGTGCACCATCGCGTGCGCGACCTCGACGCCCGTCGGATAGCCGTTCGCGACGATGCGGCCCGCCCTGCGCTCGAGCGTCGGCAACAGTTTGCGTGCCAGATCGACATCGTCGTCTTCGAGATGGAGCGTCGCGGTCAACTGCCCTTCGACGTGCTCGGCGAGCGCGATCATATCGTCGACGTCGCGGCACACGACGACGAGCGACGTCGGCCCGAAAATCTCGCCTTCGAGCTGCGGGTCCTGGACGAAATGCGTGTGCGTCGTCGTGAAAAGCGCGGGCAGCGCGGCGTTCCGCGCGTCGCTGCGCGTGCCTTGCGCGACTTCGCTCACGCCGGTCGTCGCGCGGCGCGCCGCGATCGCGCTCTCGTACGACGACGCGATGCCCGCCGTCAGCATCGTCTGCGCGCCCTTTTGCGCAAGCGCCTGGGCGGCCGCGTCGACGAACGCCTTCAGGTCCGGCCCGTCGAGCGCGACGACGAGCCCCGGGTTCGTGCAGAACTGTCCGACACCGAGCGTCAGCGAATCGACGAAGCCTTGCGCGATCTTCGCGCCGCGCGTGCGCAGCGCGCCCGGCAGCACGAAGAACGGATTGATGCTGCTCATTTCGGCGAAGACCGGAATCGGCTCGCGCCGCCGCGCGGCGACGCCCATCAGCGCGACGCCACCCGCGCGCGAGCCGGTGAAGCCGACCGCCTTGATCGCCGGATGCGCGACGAGCGCCTCGCCGATCGCATTGCCCGCGCCGACGACGAGCGAGAACACGCCTTCGGGCAATCCGCAATCGGCCACCGCCTGCTGGATCGCGCGTCCGACGAGCTCCGACGTGCCGAGATGCGCGGGATGCGCCTTCGCGACGACCGGGCAGCCGGCCGCGAACGCCGATGCGGTGTCGCCGCCCGCGACCGAGAACGCGAGCGGGAAGTTGCTCGCGCCGAACACCGCGACGGGGCCGACCGGGATCTTCTGCAAGCGCAGGTCAGCGCGCGGCAGCGGCTTGCGTTCGGGCTGCGCGGAATCGAGCGTCGCATCGAGCCAGCGGCCGTCGCGCACGATCGACGCGAACAGCCGCAATTGGCCGACCGTGCGCGCGCGCTCGCCTTCAAGGCGCGCGACGGGCAGCGCCGATTCCGCATGCGCGCGCTCGATCAATTGATCGCCGAGCCCGACGATGCGCTCGGCGACCGCTTCGAGAAAACGCGCGCGCGCCTCGAGCGGCGCTTGGCGGAACGCGTCGAATGCCGCGTTCGCGAGCCGGCACGCGCGGTCGACGTCGGCCGCGCCGCCCGCGCCGAACACCGGCTCGAGCTCGACGCCCTGCGCCGGATCGTACGCGCGCATCGTGCCTTCGGTGCCGCGCACCGCGGCCGCGCCAATCAACATCTCCCCAGTGATCTGCATGCTTCCTCCGGATTGAAAAATCCGCCGTGGCCGGGCGCGCGTCACGACGCGCGCCGCCTGCGGATGGATTGGGCGAATCGGGTCATTCGGGCGAATCGGGCGAATCGGGACGACTCAATCGGACGCACCGATCCGGTACACGCGAATCGCATTATCCTGCCAGCCCGCGCGGCGCGCCGTGTCGCTCGAATCGGCGAGCGGGCGGCGAACGCGCGCCCGAGCGCCGAATAGGTCACGCGCAGGCCCTGTCCCGTAATCGGCCGACACATGGGCACGGCGCGCCGTAACCGTGATGGACGGAGGCTCGAACAGGCCCTTGACGACGCATGGCAAACGCCTTCGATGACACCCCTTGCTCGGCGCA
Organism: Burkholderia sp. ABCPW 14; assembly: GCF_001523835.1. NCBI lineage: Bacteria > Pseudomonadati > Pseudomonadota > Betaproteobacteria > Burkholderiales > Burkholderiaceae > Burkholderia > Burkholderia sp. ABCPW 14. The sequence goes on from NZ_LOVS01000116.1 coordinate 23,288, forward strand.
AGATGAAAGACATGCGAGCGATGCGGCGGCTGCGCCGTTGCATCAGCCGCGAGAATTCACGAAGCGCCTTGCTTCGAAATATCCGCGATACGCGCGGCGGCTCCCATCAATCCCGAAGCGTTGTGCCGTATCGAGCAGTTCGAGTTGGTCGTGGTCGGTTCGCACGAAATGGATAACCATCGACAACAGCGTGAGTGCGCACATTCCCAGCCATTCGCAGACAACGCGCGCACTCGGGTCTGCGTTGGGAAACGCACAAGCCGCGCGATCACTCGCGATTCAGCGACGGCACTGAATCGGCTCGATGTCCGGATCGCCGGCCCCCAACGCCGCTACCAACGCGGATTATTCCTCGGCACCCGCCGCGCCGTGCTCGGCCGCGCGAACTTGTACGGCAACTCCTGCCGATCGAGATAAGCCTGAATCGTCGGCCATTGAGCGTCCGCGAGCAGCATTTCGCAGACGTGCGGCATATCGGGCGACGCGCTGTCTACGCCGATCAGGTCCGGCAGCGAGTACCGGTCGGCGTCTTCGGTCAGCAGTTCGAGCGCGACATACGGCATTGGTCTCCTCCTTCTCCGGTTGAACGAAACGAACAAGCAGGCGCAGCGGCTACGCCCATCGATACGCATTTCGACGCCAGCGCCTGCCGTCCTCCATCGAACGCCGCACCAAACGCCGGGAACGGTATCGCCCAATGCGTTTCAAATCAGCATCGGCTCGCGTCGGCAGGCGAGCAAGCCCGAGATCCGGCCAAGTCTATTACGGCGTCGAGGAACGCGGCATGAGCCGACCTGGTCGATATGCAAATCGCGCGCAAAAAAACGCCGCGTTCGATCGAAATCGGAAAAGTCCGGCGCCGCGTTTACTCGGCTGCGTCAGTTCGCTGCACCGTAGTCAGTAATCGTTTACTTTGTAAAAAGACATCGTCAAACTCGATCGGCCGAACGGCCGGTCTTTTCTCAACCGCACCACGGAGACATCATGTACCAGCGCATTCTTGTTGCAGTCGACGGCAGCGAAACGGCACGCCACGCATTCGACGCGGCGCTCGACATCGCGAAGACGAGCGGCGCGGAATTGCAGCCCTTCTACGTCGTGGAAAACGCTGCGATCTACTACAACGTGCCCGGCTACGATCCGTCGATCCTGCGCACGCAACTGCTCCAGCAGGGCAACGATCTGGAAAAGGAATTTGCGCGGAAGATGCAGGAAGCCGGCGTGAAGGGCGCGATGAAAATCGGCGAAGCATCGTCGCTCGCCGACGTGCCGTCGCTCATCGTCGACGGCGCCAAGGCGTTCGGCGCCGATCTGCTCGTGCTCGGCACGCACGGCCGCCGCGGTTTCAAACGGCTCGTGCTCGGCAGCGTCGCCGAACAGTGCGTGCGCCACTCGGCGCTGCCCGTGCTGCTGATCCCGTCCGCCGCCCACCCGGAAGATCGGGAAAGCTGACCGAACGCAATGGATGCGATGTTTCGCCGCAACCGCGCGTTGCGGCCGAACAAGGAAATCGCACGGGAGTCGCGGCGTTTTGTCGCTAAACAGGCTTTGCCCACGATGGGACAATGGCTTTACCGATTCAACCTCAGAGCCATCCATCATGCTTACGCCCGTCGCCCGACCCGCCGCCGCCGCTGCTCCCGTCCATGCCTCCAGCACGTGGGCACCGCGTCAGGCCGCGCACTGCTCGACGTGCGCAATGCGCCATCTCTGCATGCCCCAAGGGCTCGCACCCGAGGCGCTCGCGCGCCTCGAATCCGTGATCTGCACCGCACGCCCGGTCCGCCGCGGCGAAACGCTGTTCCGCGAAGGCGACAATTTTGACAACGTGTACGCGGTTCGCTCGGGATCGCTGAAGACCATTGCCACACGCCACGACGGCCGCGAGCAAGTCACCGGCCTGCATCTCGCTGGCGAAGCGCTCGGCCTCGACGGCATCTGCGACGACGCGCATCCGCGCACCGCGGTCGCGCTCGAAGACAGTTCGGTCTGCGTGATTCCGTACAGCGCGCTGAAGACGCTGTGCTCGGAAGCCGGCACGATGCAATTGCGGATGCACAAGCTGATGAGCGAGCAGATCGTCCGCGAGACGTCGCAGACGATGGTGCTCGGCTCGCTGAACGCCGAGGAGCGCGTCGCGGCGTTCCTGCTCGACGTGTCGTCGCGCTACATGAAGCGCGGCTATTCGCCTAACGAATTCAACCTGCGGATGACGCGCGAGGACATCGGCAGCTATCTCGGCATGACGCTCGAGACCGTCAGCCGCACGCTGTCGAAGTTCCACAAGCGCGGACTGATCGAGATGCAGGGCCGGATGGTCCGCATCGTCGATTTCGACGGCCTCCATCGCCTGTAACCCCGCGCGGCTCGTTTTCATCGCATCGAATCAATCGAGAAACTGCGCGGCACGCTTCTTGAGCACCGCGCTGAACTCGTCGAGCCAGCCGATCGACAATCGCCAGCTCTGCCAGTAAAGTTCGACGTCGATGCTTTTTCCTTCCGACAAATCAACGAGTTCGCCCGCGGCGATCTGGCGCTCGACCATCCGCTCCGGACACATTCCCCAGCCCAGCCCCGCCTCGCACGCGCGCAGATAGCCGGCGACGTGCGGAATCCAGTGCTGCGGCGGATCGAGATCCACTCGCGTCACGCGCCGGATGAAGCGCGCCTGCAGGCCGTCCTTCGGATTGAACATCACGCACGGCGCGCGCCGCAGCGCGTCGCGGTTGATGCTGTTGCCGAAATAGCGCGCGTGGAACGCGGGCGAGCACACCGCGTGATAGCGCATCCGGCCGAGGCGCGTCGAGCGGCAGCCCTGGATCGGCTCGGCGAGCGCCGTCACCGCGCCCTGCACGCTGCCGTCGCGAATCCGTTCCGCCGTGTAGTCCTGATCGTCGATCACGAGATCGAGCAGCGTGCCGCTTTCCGCGCAGAACGGGCCGACCGCGTCGACGAACCAGGTCGCGACGCTGTCGTCGTTGACGGCGACGCGCAGTATCGGCCATGCGCCCGTCTCCACGCCGGCGAATCCCGGCATGTGTCCGGACAGCTCGGCTTCTAGCATCCGGACGCGCTCGGTGTGGCGGCACAGCAGCGCACCCGACGTCGTCGCGACGCACGGCTGCCCGCGCTTGACGAGCACGCTCCCCACTCGCTCCTCCAGCAGCTTCACGCGCTGCGACACCGCGGAAGGCGACACATTGAGCGCCTTCGCCGCCCGTTCGAACGAGCCGTGACGGATCACTTCGGCGAGCGCATCGAGCAACGCGTAGTCGAGCATCAGTTTTCCTTAATCAGCATTAGCTTATTTAGCTTTTCTTACTCAAGCGATCATCGCAGACTAGCGCCTCTCGCTCCGTTAGTCCATCGCCTGAAGCAACAACGAACATGAACTGGATCGCTTTTTCTCACGGCGCGATGCTGTGCGCATCGCTCATCGTCACCATCGGCGCGCAAAACGCGTTCATCCTTCGGCAGGGGATCATGCGCTCGCATGTCGGCAAGATCATTCTGCTCTGTGCGCTGTCGGACATGATCCTGATCGGCGCGGGCGTCGGCGGCGCGTCGGTGCTCGTCGAGCGCTATCCGACCTTCGTTCACGCGGTGCTGTACGTCGGCCTCGCTTATCTCGCGTGGTTCGGCCTGAGCGCGCTGCGCCGCGCGTTCAAGCCCGGCCACGAGACGCTCGACGCGACGGGCGCCGCCGTCGCGCCGCCCGCGCAGCGCGCATGGCCGATCGTGCTGATGACGCTCGCGTTCACGTGGCTCAATCCGCACGTGTATCTCGACACGTTCCTGTTGATCGGCACGGCCGGCGCGCGCGAGCCGGAAGGCGCACGCAGCGCATTCGCAATCGGTGCGATGGCGGTCAGCGCGATCTGGTTTGTCGCGCTCGGATACGGCGCGCGTTTGCTCGCGCCGTGGTTCAAGCGCGCGCTTGCATGGCGCGTGCTCGATGGCGCGATCGGCAGCATGGTGCTGTTTCTCGCGGCCGTGCAGTTGCGTTGAGGGTGTGATGTGCTTCGCGCGGCTCGCGAGCGCGTGGGTCACGTGTGCCGCAAGCCGCGACGATCGGCGCGCCGCATGCAAACGTCGAGATTCTGCGCAGCTCGACCAGCGCGACGCTTGCCGCCGAATCGAATAGACGACATGTCGGCGCAGCGGATGTCCGTCCGCAAGCGCGGGATGATCGAAATCGCGCAAAGCCGTTCGCTGCATGCCGATCCTGCACAGGATGCTTTGCGACCGAAGGAAGATTCGCGGCGGCCGTCCACGCGAATACTTCGCTTGGCTGAATACTGTCGAAACCGTCGATGAGCGCCGCATGCGCGACTTCCGGCTGTAGCTGCGCCGCCATGCGAAGCGCACTTGCCGCCACGCGATCTCCACGCATGGCGTCATCGGATGATCGTCCGCGAGCACGTGTCGAAGCCCGCAAGGGCCGATCAGCGCGCCGCCGGCTCGCGTTTCGACAGCCCACGGGCCGAAGCCGTGCGCATCGAAGTGCGCATCGAAGCGATGTATGTCGCCGCGCGCCTCGGCCAGCGTCATGGGACTGCGCCGCCCGAGCCACGCAATGACTTCGGAATCCGAATTCAACGCCGCCCACGCTTCGGCATCGTCGTCCCGCCAACGCCGCAGGATCAGACGCTCGCTCCGTCTCGATATCCGCCGGTCGACTCGTCTTTCGTTCCGAAATTTGCGGTCGGCCGCGTGATCGGCGGCGACACGGTTGCGATCGACAAACGATGCGATCCGGCGCCGCATCCGCGGCCATCGTGTCGCGAACCGATCACGCTGCAGTTGATACGCGTACGACACGGAATTGTCGCCAATCCCAACGCCCGAAGCACCGCTGCGGCGGTAACGAGAGGATCGGCGGAACACAGACGACAGCCCGTCGTTGCAGCCTTTGCTGCGGCGTCCGGCGCGAACGCGACGGTGACGCGGCGGTGACGCGACCGAACGCGCGTGAGGTTGGCTAATGCGATTAACGCTTGCGGATCAGCATGTCCGGGGTGAGCTGACCGCAGCCGTTCGCCCCCAGCATGGCCATGTTGCGGTCCACTTCTTCCTGCAACAGGCGAATCGCATGCGCCACGCCGGCCTCGCCCGCCACGGCCGCCGCGTAGTTGAAGGGCCGCCCGACGAACACCATGCGTGCGCCCAGCGCCAGCGCCTTCAGCACGTCCGATCCTCGGCGAAAGCCGCTGTCGATCATCACCGGATAATCGTCGCCCACTGTCTGCACCACATCCCGCAGGATTCGCATCGGCGACGAAGCGCCGTCCAGCTGGCGGCCGCCATGGTTCGAAAGGATGATGCCGTCGGCGCCCGCCTCACGCGCGATGACGGCATCCTCGACGCTGAGGATGCCCTTGATCACCAGCTCGCCCGTCCATTGCCTGCGGATTTCCCGCACGTGCGTCCAGTCGAGGTGGTCGCGCGCGGAGAAATCCCGCAGCACGTTGGCGGAGAGAATCGGCGCGCCGCGTGTCGCAAAGGAATTCTCGAAGTGGGGCATGCCGTGCTTGAGCAGCGTGCGAGCGAAGGTGCCCAACAGCCAGCTCGGCCGCGTCAGTCCGTCCCGGAAAAGGCGCAGGCTGGGACGCAGCGGCGTGGAAAAGCCGGTGCGCACGTTGTTTTCACGGTTCGCGGACACCGGAATGTCGACGGTGACCACGAGCGTTCTGTAGCCCGCACGCGCGACGCGTTCGAGCAGCGCGCGAATGCGGCTCGCGTCTCCCGGCAGGTACGCCTGGAACCACGTCCCCGGTGCGGCGGCGGCAACTTCTTCGAGCGGAATGAGCGAGGAGCCGCTCATGATGGAGACGATCCCCGCGCACTGCGCCGCACGCGCCAGCACCACATCGCCGCGATAGACCGACAGCGCGTTGATGCCCATCGGCGCGATGCCGAACGGCGACGCAAAGCGCTGACCGAACAATTCGACTGCCTGCTGCCGCTGGGAAACGTCGCACAGCACACGGGTCACAAAGCCGTATTCATCGAACACGGCGCGGTTATCGTCGCGCGTGCGGTTGTCTTCCGCCGCGCCGCTGACGTAACCGAAGATCGGACGCGGCAGCACGCGACGCGCCTTGGCCTCGAAGTCGTGCAGACTCAGTACGTCTTGCAGCACGCGCGGCGGCTTGCCGAGGCTGGCCACAGGCCGGCTCTCTTCCACGATCGGGGAGGTAAGGGTGGTCATCTATGGGCTTTCCTGAAGCGACGCCGCCATTCTATGCAGCCGAAGTATCGATAAAAAGCGATAATCTTCAAATAAAATCGTTCGATAAAAGCGAAGAACCATGGCAACTCCGACGCTCAAGCAACTGGACGCCTTCTATTGGGCGGCGACATGCGCCAATTTCTCGACTGCGGCGCAGCGGCTTCATCTGTCCATCTCTTCGTTGTCCAAGCGGATCAACGAACTGGAACAGGTCATGGGGCGCACGCTGTTCGACCGTAGCGGTCACCGTGCGGTGTTGACCGAGGATGGCGAAACGCTGCTGCCAGCCGCGGTTCGAGTTCTGGAGTCCGTGGCGGCGCTACAGGACGCGTTTGCGGAAGACAAGGGATTGACCGGCCGTCTGCGCTTTGGCGTAGGCGAACTGTCGGCGTTGACGTGGCTGCCCCGTTTCGTCGCAGCCGTCCAGAAACGGCATCCGCAATTGATCCTGGAGCCGTATGTCGACGTCGGCGCGGCGCTCGAAGACAAGGTGGATGCGGGAGAGCTGGATTTTGCGGTGATCGCGGGCCGTTCGTCGCGCGGCAGCATCCTGTCGCAGCCGGTGACGGAAGCCCGGTTCGCATGGATGGCCGCGGAGAAACTGGTCGGCCGCGAGCGCACGTTGACGCCGGCGCTGATTGTTAACACAAAATAAAGTTGTATAGTTGGCGGCCTGATTTCACGGCACTTTTCCACGTGCGACTGACGGATTCGCGGAAAGTTGTATAGTGACATCGTTGATTGGCAAGGGAAAAGGGTCGAAAAATGGACCGTGAATTCACGAATTTTCCGTGGTCGTCCGAAAGCCTGAGTTGCTGTCATGAGGCGCTCTGCCGGAACACCGTATGCGGTGTAAGCCTCCGGTGAAATCTGTGCTTGCTGCTGGCACGCGACCTGCCGAAGATCACCAGCTACCACGCGCAATGCGAACACAAGCCGTGGCATGCCGAGGGCCCGTTCTTCGTCAACCTGCTCGAGGCCGTCGGCGATCACAATCCCAACGCCGGCACCAATTCGGCCAAGCGCATGCGTCTGACGCTGCGCATCCGCGAGGCGGCCGCCCGCGCCGGCAGCGGCACCGTGCTGTTGTTCTGCGACGAAGCACAGCGCTACAACGAGAACGAATACGAATGGCTGCGCGACGTCCACGACGCGCTCGATCAGCAGCAGATCAAGCTGCTGACCTTCCTCGTCGGCCAGCAGGTACTGCTCGCGCAGAAGACCGCGTTGCAGATGGCCAGCAAGACGCAGATCGTCGCGCGCCTGATGGTCGAAGAGTTGGCGTTCTACGGGATCCGCAACGTCGAGGAGGTTGCGACCTGCCGGAACGGCTACGACCAGACCGCGTATCCGGCAGGCAGCGCGTGGAGCTTCACGCGCTTCTATGTGCCGCAAGCGTTCGACGCCGGCTATCGGCTGCTCGACGATGCGGACACGCTCTGGCACGCGTTCGAGGCGGCCCACCACCGAGCCAGCCTGCCGGGCGCGCTCGAGATTTCGATGGAGTCGTTTGCGCGCGCGGTCGAAATCGTGCTGGAGGACAGCGAGCTCCAGGATGCGCCCGGCTATGGTCCCGCGCCGGCGTTGTGGGCGCATGCGGTGCAGCAATGCGGTTACGTGCAGTCCCGTCATGCGACCGGCCGCGTGCTCGTCACCGCGTAGCGGGCCGTCGCTGCGACCGTCGCGCCTGCCGATCCTGACGCTCGACGAGCAGACGCTGACGCCGTCGCTGGGTTACGTGTTCAACCCGCGCTGGCTCGATCCGTGCGAATCGCTGGTGTCGATCTTGTGGAAGGTCGAGACCGTCAACGCGTTGCCCGGCCACGTCGTCGCGCGCCTGCACCGCACGCTCGGCCTGCCGCGCGCGCCGTTGGAAATCGCGCTGCTGCAGCCGAGCCAACGGCGCCGCTACAGCCCGCTGTTTCGGCACTGCCGGCGGTGCATCGCGCCATCGCGCGGGGCTATCACAGCGTATGCACCAGATGCTGAACCTCGCGACCTGTCCCGCGCATGTTCGGGCGCTGGAAACCGCGTGCTGGCGCTGCGGTTATCAATCAGGCGCCGTAGTCCACACGCCAGCGCAATCAATTGCAGTCGGGCCTCGTGCGTGATGCGTGGCGGACGGCCACTTCGCTCGCCTTCGCGAATGCCTTGGACACCTTGCCGCGCTATGCGCTTGCGCCACAAGCAGACGGTTTGTACGGATACCCCAAGTTCCCGTGCAATCACCGTATTGGAGTGGCCCTCGTGGGCCCACAACGCGATGCGCGCCCGCATCACATCTCGCTGCGCAGCCGTCTTCCGCTCGATCAGTGAGAGCAGTTCCTGTCGTTCTTTATTGGCCAGCTTCACTGGCGTCGCATGGCGGCCTCGGCTCATCCCGCAATGATAACTGAGACAGCTATTTATTCAATCTAATTACGGGATGTTGTACTAGCTGTCAACTTGACAGTACCGCGCCGCGTTCAGCAGATCCTCCCGCAACGCCGCCGCGGCCTCGAGCAACTCTTTGCCGTCACCGAGCGGCACCACCCGGCCGAGGCTATAGTTTTTCACGCGCTCGGCTGGCGCGCCCAGATCGAAGCAAACGATCGGGATGCCGAGGCTCATCACCTCCGCCACCACGAACGAGAACGTCTCCGGCCAGATGGAGGTGAACGCGATGACATTGACCTTGTGCTTAACCATCAGGCTCGCCAGCTTGTCGCGTTCGTACGACCCCGTGACTGTGAGGGTGCGTGACTTTCCCGGACCATCTAGCGCGCCTAGTACGGTGATATGCGCGTCCGCGCTGCTTTCTTCGATCGCGGTCACCATCTGACCAACCACGCGCGCGCCTTTGTGCGCATTGATGCGACCCACGACGCCAATATTCAACGGCGCTCGCAGATCAAACGACAAAGGCTGCGACATGAAATCGGAAACGTCGTGCGGCTGAAACTTCAAGCCCGGATGCCGCGCAAGCTGCGGATACGCGCGAATTAGCAACATCAGGCTAGCCCGCGAGAAGTAGACGATCTCGTCCGCTGCAGAGAGGAATGCGTCCCAACGCCGGCGCCAAAGGTGGATGTCGCGCTCGGCGAACAACGACACCAGACCATCCTTCATCTCAGGCAGGCACTTCAGGCACTGGTCAATGTTCGGCACGCCGCAGTACTCGCCGTCCTTGTCCAGCAAGAAGTGTGACGGGCAAACGCTGTGGTAGTCGTGTAGGTAGTATGTCACCGGCACGGCCTTGCGCCGCATCAGCGCAGTCAGGGCATCGAGCAGGGCGACCTGGCGTGTGAACGAAACGGCGTTGTTCCAGTGTACTCGACGGAGGTTTAAATCTGGGAGAGTCTGCAGGAACTCATCCAAACTGACAGTGAGCCGCATCAATTCGTTGTGCCGGCGGCATTCCAGCACGTACTGCAGCGTTAGGACGTGGAACGTCAAGATAAAGACGACGGTCCCCGTAACCAGCAATTCCTTTACCAGCGTGTGCCGTACGTGGTTTGCGCCCCCGCCGAGATCATGATCGACGATCAACTGCGCGGAACTGGCCTCGGCCGCCATCCTGCGCACACGCCCGATGGTGTCGGTGGCCTGTTTGGGTTTGCCGCGCAGATAGCGGCGAGCCGCCGACACCAGATCCAGAAAACGCCCGGAGCGGATGAACTGCAGCGAGCGCACAGCCAGATGCAGATAGACCGCGGTCTGCGGCGCAACAGCACCCTGCGCCGCAGACCGCGGGGGCACCGCGATCGTGCTGTTGGTCGGCAGTGTGACAAACGCGCCGTTGGCGAGCTGCACTTCCAGCGACAACGTCACGATGTCGGTGTGTAGCGCCTGCCCGAAAAAGTAGTAGCCGCTGCTCAATGCACGAGGGTTGTCCTTGACAGACTGCGCGACGTCCGTGCGTTCGGTACCATAGACGGCCTGGAACTTTTGGTGTGAGCCATCTCTGAACTTGAGCATCACTCGCAGTGCAGCGATAGCCTGCGCATCGTGCAATGCCCACCCGAAAATGAGCAGAGCCCCGTCTTCGTTGATCGCGGAGTGGTCTACCGACCAACGAAACCTGATGAGGTCGGTCTCCGCGCAAACTTGCTCATTGTCCTGTGAATGCATACTTTTCTCATTCTGAACGCGACGGCGCGACGCGCGTGCACGCATTACGTTGACAGCGACAATTCCTCGACCTCGACGGCGGATGCGGCCATTCCGGTGGAGTCGTAGTAACCGACGGCGCCGTCGGCGAACGTATGAATCACGACGGAGCGGCGCGGACGCGACATGTCCCGGCGAACCGAGCCGGCATGCAGCAGGTTCTCGTGCCAGATGAGCACGGTGCCTTTCTTTGGCCGATAGACGAACGGCTCGTAACGCGACGCCATGTCCTGCCAGATCGGTACGACCTTCGCGCCGAACTCCGACCAGTCGGATTCGACCTTCGTGCAGCCGGAATCGCGCAGATAGACGCGCGGCTCGCGGTGGCTGCCCGGATAGACGACGAGTTCGCCGCTGTCTTCCTGAACGTCCTGCAACGCGATCCAGATGCCGCACATGTAGCCCGCCGGAAACGGCGTCAGGTGAATCGTGTCTTGGTGTGCGTCTTGTTGGCTGCCGAAGACGTACGTGAGCGTCTGGCACGGTCGCGCGCGGCCGTTGAAGATCAGGTCGGCGAAACGCAGATGGCGGCGGTCCAGCCACAGCTTGCGCATGCCCGGATAGGTCATGTGCATGTGCTCGATGCGCTGGCTTGTGCCGTACTGGTAGTCGCCATAGCCGGTCTCGATCGCGTGATCGATCTCGCGGTTGACGTCGGCGACGAGCGAATCGTCGATCAGGCCTTCGAGCACCATGAAGCCATTCTTCAAGAAGTCGCGCAACGCCGTGGCTTCCGTCGCGTCGATCTCGCCTTCGGCCAGCAGGCGCGCAATATGCGCGTCCGCATCGGGGCGATCGAACCACACCTTCGCGTCGTCGGCGTCGTACGGATAGAACGACGAGTCGCAGGCGCCGGCGAATAGCGCGGGCGCGTTGCTGTTGGCGAGCAGCTTCGCGACCTGCCGGGACAGCGCGGAGTCGTTCGCCACGGTGAATTCCGTGCTCGCGCTGCCATTGCCGAACAGCCCTTGCCGCGGTGCGCTCACGCTGAGGTCGTGCGGACCGTCGTTCAGTAGGTGCGTGTGCACGTTGAACCCGATGTTGTCGCCCGGACGAAACGTCGCCGATACGGCCTGATCGTCGCGGCCGTCGAGCTTCGCGACGAACACCGTTCCTTCGTCCGCGACCTTCGCGCCTTCGAGACGGTACGTGAGGATTCCCGCTCTGCCTCGTGCCTGCGATGTCGCAATCAGCTTCATCTTGTCAGTTCCCTTGATTGTTCCGGATGTCGTATTTCGTCGCGCCGGCGCTCACGCGAGACGCCGCTTGATGCCGCTCAGGCCTTCCTGCTTCAGGATTTCCCACGCGCGCTTCGCATAGCGTCCCACATGCCGCGGGCTACTGATCGCATCCCCGGCGAGGCGGCTGATGCGGCGCCACTGCAGGCTTTCCGGATGATTCAGCGTGAAGCCGGCCGTCAGCTGCTGCTTGAGCTGCAACAGCGATTCACCGAGCGGGCCGCCATCGACGCCTGGATACTCGAGCTTCGCCTGCCCCTGAATCCACCCGTGGAACCCGTCGTTCGACGCATCGAAAGGATCCGCGAACGCGCGCTGCAGGTCGACGCGTTCGCGATAGATGAGCCGATGCAGCGGCTGGATCTTCTCGCCGTTCGAATACGCGCCATACGCCCAGCGCTTCTGCGTGAGAGAATCCGACGCGAGGTGCTCCGTCACGTTCGCGTACCAGTCGATCAACACCCCGGCCTGCGACCCGGACTGGCCGTTGACGGCCGCCATGATCCGGTGCGCACCGCTGTCGAAGCCGGTGAAGTGATAAAAGCCGAGCGGCTCGCCATTGACCTCGAAGCCGTCGTTGAAATTGCCTGTGATCTCGCGCGTAGTTAGATTCCACGGCGCGACGTTGTGGCGCGGCGAACGGATGATCGCGACGTTCGAGAAGAACGCGGGGACGAGGTCAATCCAGCGCTGGTCGGTAAAGAGGCCGTGCGGGATGTCCACGCGGCAGAAATAATAGATCCGCTGCTTCCACCATTCGGCGAAGCGCATTCCTTCGTCAGTCGCCGACACGCCGACGAAACCCAGGTTGTACACGCCGTGCTTGAGGCTGCAGATCTCGTTGTCGATAACTGCCCTAAGACGAGTTTCTGGCTCGACTTGATGCGGCGTCAGGATCACGTTCGCGTTGTCGAGCGCGTCGAGCAGGTCGTCCACACGCGAGAACAGCACCATGTCGGGGTCGAAGTACAGCACGCGGCCCACATCTTCGCGTTCGAGCAGCTTCTGCAGCAGGAACGGTTTGATCGCGGTCGACAGTTCGACGATGTTGTGGCAGAAGGCCCACCCCTTCACATCGGGAATGTTGAGTGTCGACAGCGGGTGGACCTCGTCGAACGGCTCGTTGCTAAGGTCAACGTCTTCCGGCAGCAAGTCGGAAAGAGCGAGGTGCAGCTCGATTTCCGGGTGCAGCTCGCGTAACGAATTGAACAGCAGCCGGACCTTCGGAATGTAATTCAGTGCGGCACTGGTGAAGACGCAGGTCTTTTGGGGCATCGGGGTCAACTCAGGGGACGGGCTTGTCATCGTGCCGAATGGGTGGTCTGTATGGAATTCGGGGCGGACGCGACGGCTGGCGCGGCGGCATCGAATGCGGCCCGCGCGCACCGCAGTTGCTCCTCAAGCGCCTCGATGCGCTTCAGGCGCTCGATCGACAGCTGCTTGACTTCTTCCAGCGCGGCGTCGGTCTGTTCGATACGCTTTTCGAGCGCGATCTTTTCCTTGAGGCGCTGCACCGCCTGCCCCTTGACCTCGTCGAGGGCTGCATTGGTATCGCGCAGGCGCAAGTCGAGCGCGATAATCTGGTCAAGCCGTTCGAACGACGTGCGCTCGAGGCTCGACTTCTGCGCGTCCTGCGCCTGCAGCTCCGTGCAGACGCGGTCGAATTCGACGCGCAGGCTTGTGGCCTCGGCGCGCGCGGCGGCGAGTTCGGCGTCGCGCGTGCGCAATACCGCTGTGATGTGTTGCAGCGCGGCGTCGGTCTGCTCGACCCGCCGTTCGAGTGCAATCTTGGCTTCGAGGCGCTGTACCGACTGCGTCTTCACGCTGTCGAGCGCCGCATCGGTGTCGCGCAGACGCGCGTCGAGCGCGAGGATCCGGTCGAGGCGCGCCCGCGCGGTCGCTTGCGTGTCGTCGAAGGCGGTCTGCGTGCTCGCAAGTTGCGCCTCCAGCGCATGAATGCGCGCGAGGCGTTCCATCGATGTCTGCTCGAGGCTCGCTTTCTGCGCGTCCTGCGCGCGCAGTTCACCGCAGACGCGATCGAATTCGTTGCGCAGGCTCGTCGCGTCGGCGCGGGCCGCGCTGAGATCGGCATCGCGCAGACGCAAGGCCGAGCGCAGCGATTGCTGGCCGATGTCGTAAAGCATCGCCGCGCACGCATCGTTGCACCGATGCGTGCGCGACAGTGCCTGCGCGCAGGCCGTCGCGCGATCGACGATCTCGACGGCGTCATTCATCGCGAAGATGAACGGTGCTTCGATATTGCCGAAGAATTCCGGCCACGCGGAGCCGATCAGATGCCCGGCCCTCGTCAGACCGAGGCGCCACCAGTTGCGCGCGTCTGCCGGTGTGTCGCCGAGCCAGGACAGCGTGCCGGCCTGAAAGGCCGCGTCGATGACCTTGGTGCCGAGCGTCGGCGTGATATGCGCGACGTCGGCCGTCGCGACGGCCGAGAAGTCAGCCAGCGCGCCGTGGCGATCGCCGCGGCGCAGACGCAGACGCGCTCGCGCATAGGCGAGCGAAACCTGCCAGCGCCGGATATGCGGATTGTCGACCGATAGCACGAGATAGCCGGCGATGACGGCGTCGAGCCGTTTGAGCTGCGCGTCGTCCGCGCGCTCTTCCAGTGCGCGATAGCAGAGGACTGCGAGCGCCGCGCCTTGATCGGCGGTGCCTGGCGGGTAGGTGTCGCGCACCTGCTCGGCGAGGCGTTTCAGCGCATCGGCGCGCTGCAGGCGGAACGGAATCTCGACCATCGCATGAACGAGCCACGGATTCGTATAGTGGCCATCGAAGTCGACGAGATGAGTGGTGCCTTCGAACCGCCCGTGCACGGTCTCGCGATACGAGACGTCACGGCCCGCTTCCGGCGACTTCATCGCGACCGCGAGCCACCATTCCGCTTCCAAACATAGCCCGTTGGCGGGCTCGACGGCTTCGAAGACGCGCGGGCGCTCGCCCCACTGGCAATGCGCATCGACGAGCTTGCAGCCGCTCGCGATCTGTCGCACCGACTGTTCGATCGTGAAGCCCACAGCCATTTCCCGCGCGAGTCGCTCGTATGTATAGACGTGCAGGTGATGCGGGTTCGGATCCTCGCCGGCCTCGTCGCTCCAGTCATTCGGCACGCTGACAATGATGCGGCCGCCGGGCCGCAGCACCCGGTGGAACGCTTCGAGCAGCGCGGCAGGCTGGGCCACGTGTTCGAGTGTCTCGAACGAGACGACGACGTCGACCGATGCGTCTTCAAAACGCCTCAGCGCATCGGGAAGAAAGCCAGTGATATATTCGGTGTTTTCGCCCCCAAAGCATGCCGTGGCGTAGTCGATAGCCCAGCCGCTGCCGTCGATTCCGTAAAAGCGACCCGCTGCGGACAGATAGCGCATAGTATACGTGCCGTAGCCGAGACCGCACGCGGCATCGAGCACCACGTCGTTCGGGCGGACGAACTTCGACGCCCAGTCATAGCGAACGACGTGTGCATCGGAGCGCCGACCGGCCTCCCGCAGCATGTCCATATGGAGGTCGCGCTCTTCGAGGAGTCGAGGCATCGGAAAGCGCTCCGCGGCGGCGGCGGGCACCGGCTCCAATAGCGTCGCGAGTTCGCGCGAGATCTGCTCGAGTTCAGCATAACCGAAGAGGCGATGGTACGCTGGGTGCTTGCGGTAACCGAGCGCGAAAGCGCACCGCTCGACACTCTCGACGGTGTCAAGCGCCTCGCTCGCGGAATGCTGAACGTAAATTCCGCGCGTGCGCGCAAGACGCGCGTCCGACAGCACGGAGATGAGCGCGTCGTCGGAAAGGTTCAGGCAGACGACGCAGGATGCCGCAAGGAATTCTGGCGTCCAGGTCGCGTGGGACGCACCATCCATCGCGGTGCTTTGTTCGACGACTTCGCTACCCGCGTCGCGCAACAGACTGCGAGCCACCTCCGGCATCGCGCCGAAAACAATGAATCGGCGTGCCCCGAACGCGAGCAGCAGGCGGCGGGCTATGTCGGAATTACGCAACGCATTCTCCGTTCACCCCCCCCGCCGGCGCGGCAGACACCTTCACCTGCGTGCTCGGGCAGATGTCACATACTCCCCCGTACCAACGCTCGAACTTGTTCATCGAGACTCGAAAAAACGCACTTTCGTCAACCCAGTGGAGCATGCGCTGATGACCCGGCACCAGCAACTTCTCCTCTGTGACATACGACTGCACTTCGTAATAGCCCTCCCCGAGACGACATTCGAAACGCTGCCGAAGCTCGATAATTTCGCCTAGTGCGAATTCGCGATCCCACGTGCGCGTGGCGCCACTCGGGCGCGTCGGGAGCAGATCGTCGTTGAATGTACCCCCCGAATAGATTTTCACGCCTTCCTTGTTGCGCAGGCGGAAACCCAGATTGAGCCCCTTGATCGACTTGTTTACGCGGTATTGCACGCAAACCTCGATCCCGTCGTCGGGGTAAAACAGGTTGCACTGTTCGCCGTTCGAGTCGAAGATCGTGGTGTTTAACACTTCGACATCGAGATCACCAAACGACATGCCCGAACTGCGGCTTCGGACGGGCGCGGCCATCATTTCGACCGCGTCAGGAGCCACGTTCTGCGCTGCCTCCACCTTAACGTTTCCGGCCGATCCGTCAAGTTCTTTGGTGCCTGCTTCCACGGCGGCGGACGTGGCCGGCTGCACGTGCCGGTTCGTCGAGCTTGTCAGGTATTGCAGAACATCGCGCGCCTGCTGGTTCTCCGCCTCGTGAAGCAAGCGCCGGTACTCCAACACAACTTCCGAAGAGGTGCCCATGCAGACCGTCTCACCACCCTTCAACAACAGCGCGCGGTCGGTGAGCGTGCGTACCGACTCCTGGTCGTGCGACACGAAGAGCAGGCTGCCACCGTCGGACAGGAAGCGCTCGATGCGCTCGTAGCAGCGCTTCTGGAACAGCGCGTCGCCGACGGCAAGCGCTTCGTCGACGATGAGGATGTCGGGATTGAGCTGCACCTGCACGGCAAACGCGAGGCGCACCATCATCCCGCTCGAATAGGTTTTGACCGGGCGGTCGATGAAGTCGCCGATACCCGCGAACTGCTCGATTTCGTCGAACCGCTCAAGGACCTCCGCGCGCCGGAACCCGAGCATCGCCGCGTTCAGGAAAACGCTCTCACGGCCGGTGAATTCGGGATTGAAGCCGGAACCCAGCTCGAACAGGCCCGCGAGCCGGCCGCGCGTCTCGACGCGCCCGGTCGTCGGTTTTAGGATGCCAGCGACGACTTGTAGCAGCGTCGACTTGCCGGCGCCGTTCATGCCGAGAATGCCCACGCTCTCGCCGCGCTTGACCTCGAACGAGATGTCGCGCAGCGCCCAGAACTGACGGTGGTATTCCTTATTCAACAAATGCGGGGGCAACAGGCGTTGCGCCGCGTCCGGCAGCATGCGCTGCATCCAGCGCATGCTGTATTGCCGCAGACGGTCGGACGGTGTCGGGTAGATGCGGAAGCACTTACTGATTCCCTCGACACGCACCACGGAATCAAAGGACATCGGCAAACCCGTCCGAGGTATTCGAGAACCAGATGAAGCCTATCCACGCGGTGATCCAGCCCAGAACGAGCGCGGTGAGAAAAGCAGTGAAATCGGGGAGACGGCCCCAGAGCAGCACGTCGCGCATCGACTCCACCTGCGTCGCTATCGGATTGACGGCGGCGAAGCCGGTCAGCGCAGCGGGGATGTTGGTCGGCGGATAGAAGATCGGCGTGAAGAAGAGCAGCGCAGTCGTGACGAGACCGACCAGTTGCGCGATGTCGCGCACGTAGACGCCGAGAGAGGCGAGGAACCAACTGACGCCGAGAGAGGTGAATGCAATCGGCACTAGCATCAACGGGAAGAGAACAGCAGTAAGCGGAACGTGTCCGACCCACAACCACTCGCCGATGAGCAATATCGCGATACTGATCGAAGAATTGATGCCCGCCGTGAATACTGTCATCCACGGAAGGATCTCCAGCGGGAAGACTGACTTCTTCACGAGATTTGGCGAACTCGACACAAGTGTCGGCGCACGGTTCACGCATTCGGCAAAGAAGTTGAAAGCGATCAGACCGGCAAACAGGACGAGCGGAAAGGGAAAATCGGAAGCGCCAGGCCCACCCCAGCGCGATTTGAACACCGCACCGAACACATATGAATAAATGCCCAGCATGGCAAGCGGCAGCAGCACTGCCCAGAGCATCCCGAGGTGAGAGCCCTTGTAGCGAGAGGACAGGTCACGCTTTGCCATCTCCCATAGCAAGTGTCGATGAGTATGCTGAACAGCAGCAAAGACTTTGAAAGGATGCATTGGGAGCTCGCATCGCTAAAGCCCCCACGAGAGGGACGGAGGAAGTGGATCATGTGCGACAAACGGCAAGCACAACATATCAAAACATATAACTCCTATTATATCATATCACAAAACATTGACTCACGCCATATCATTTGCATCCAGATGAGCTTTCCCCCTGAAATTTCGCCTTCCAGCAGGTCGTGTATAAACTCGACCCAAAGGAAGGAAAGCAGAGATGTTCAAGGTACCGCACCAGGTGTACACGGCAGAGTTCGAGGAAGCCGCCGTGCAACGAATCAAGGACGGGCAAGGCGTGAGCGCCGTGGCCCGCGAATTGGGTATGTCGACGCAGACCCTGTGCAACTGGGTGAAGGCTTTCGAGGCCGGCAAGCTGAATGGCCTATAAGAGACGGTTTCAAAAAGCCCCGTGGGCCTGTTAACATTCGCGGCGAGCTGTTAATCTCAGGCATCGGAACAACCGAGACCGAGGCGATGGGCAAGCCGATCATCGACGACGAACTGTGGACACTGATCGAGCCGTTATTGCCGCACCCAAGCCGCGGCGCGAGAAGAACCCGGGCCGCCTGCCTGTCTCGAATCGCGCCGCGTTGACCGGCATCCTGTTCGTTCTCAAGACGGGACTGCGCTGGCGTGACCTGCCCGCCGAGATGGGCTGCGGTTCGGGCGTGACTTGCTGGCGACGGCTCCGCTATTGGCAGGCTGCGGGTGTATGGGATCGCTTGCACGGGTTGCTGCTCGCGAAGCTGCGAGCAGCAGACCAAATCGACTTCTCGCGAGCCGCCGTCGATTCATCATCGATTCGCGCCGTTGGGGCGGGCCAAAAACTGGGCCAAACCCTACCGATCGCGCGCGACCCGGTTCCAAGCACCACATCGTCACCGACGCCAACGGCACGCCGCTCGCCGCGATCCTGACCGGCGCGAATGTCAACGACGTCACGCAATTGCTGCCTCTGATCGATGCGATTCCACCGATTCGCGGATTGCGCGGCCATCCACTGAGCAGACCGCGTGTGGTCTACGCCGATCGTGGTTACGACTCCGAGCGGCATCGGCGAGCGTTGCGCGATCGTGGTATCGAGCCGGTGATCGCGAGGCGCCGTACCGAACATGGCAGCGGCCTTGGCAAGTATCGCTGGGTCGTTGAACGCACGCCAGCCTGGCTGCATCACTTCCGTCGTCTCCGTATTCGTTTCGAGCGCCGTGCTGACATTCACGGCGCGTTCCTCAAACTCGGCTGCTGCTTGATCTGCTGGAACACCTTGCAGCGGACTCAGCAGTCTTTATGAAACCGTCTCTAAGGACCTCCCCATTTTGGCAAGCGATTTTTGAAGCGTATTGGTCAAGCTCCTGTGTCGCTCGAGACGCGGGTGGCACGGATGGCGGCCAGACAGACTGCACGCGGTACTGTCAAGTTAAGCGATGCCGCTTCGCATGACTCCCACTGGTTGGTCAAATTTGGCAAGCAAATCGTCCTGTCCGATGGGAATTCGGCTATGATTTCATGTCGATTTCGCACTTCCGACTCAATAAATTTCGACGTTTTTCCTTAACTTGACAGTACCGCAGGAACACCTGCCCGGCGTGCAGGGGCTGTCGGACTTCACCAACATGCGCGATCTGCATGTGACGGTCGCCGGCGCGCCGTTCGATCACCGGCTGTATCACTTCGTGCTCGCGTTCTCGCACTGGGAGTATGCCGGCGTCGTTGACGGCGGCGAGAGCTTCGAAGCTCTGTCCTCCGGCTTGCAGAACGCGCTCTGGCAGGCCGGCGGATGCCCGTGCGAACATCGCACCGACAGCCTGTCGGCGGCGTTCAAGAACCTGCAGCAGCACGAGGACTTCACGGCGCGCTACGCCGCGCTGCTCGAGCCCTACGGCATGACCGGCACGCGCAACAACGTCGGCGTGGCCCACGAGAACGGCAGCGTGGAGTCGTCGCATCGCCATCTGAAGGAAGCCGTCGACCAGGCGCTGATGCTGCGTGGCCATCGCGACTTCGCCGATCGTCTCGCTTCCGAGGGCTTCGTGCGCGAGGTCGTGATGCGGCGCAACCGCCACAACGCCGCCGCGTTCAACGTCGAGCGTGAGCATTTGCGGGATCTGCCGCTGCGGCGCACCACGGACTTCGTCGAGGAGGAGGCGCGCGTGACGCGCTGCGGCACCTTCACGGTGCGTGGCATCCTCTACAGCGCGCCGTCACGCCTGATTGGCCACCGGCTGAAGGTGCGGGTCTATGCCGAACGGATCGACTGCTATCTGTCGGGCGCCCTGGTGCACAGCGCCGCGCGTGGATCTCATGCTGCCAACAGTCGCCGCCGCGCGCTCGACTACCGGCACTTCGTCGACGAACTCAAGCGCAAGCCTCAGGCGTTCAAGGGGTTGGCGTTCCGCGACGACCTGTTCCCGCGCGAGGCGTACCGCCGAACCTGGGAACAGCTCGAAGCCCGGATGACGCCGCGCGATGCCTGCAAGACCATGGTCGGGCTGCTCGATCTGGCCGCCAACCACGGCGTCGAGGCCGTGCTTGCCGACCGGCTCGACGCCGTGCTGGCTGCGGGCGAACTGCCGGATCTCGAGCAACTGCGCGGCGAGTTCGCGCCGCGGCAAGCGCAGTGTCCGGAGGTCGTGCTCGACACGCCAGCGGCGTCGCTCTACGACACGCTGCTCGACGAGGGGGTGACGGCATGAACGCTCCCGCCACCTACGATGCCGCGCGCCTGGGCCTGATGCTGGGCGAGCTGCGGTTGCCGACGATCGCCCGGTTATGGCCCGAGTTTGCCCAGCGCTCCGACAAGGAGGGCTGGCAGGCTACCCGGCTACTCGGCGCGCTGCTCGAGCACGAGCTCGCCGAGCGGGTGAAACGGCGCATCGAACGGCATCGCGTCGAATCGCGCCTCGATCCGACCAAGAGGCTCGACAGCTTCGACTTCGGCATGGTGCCGATGGTCTCGAAGGCCCACGTGATGGCGCTCGCGACCGGCGATTCATGGCTGGAGAAAGGCGCTACGATCCTGCTGTTCGGGCCGCCGGGCGGCGGCAAGACGCATCTCGGCTCCGGCATCGGTCACGCCCTGATTGATGCCGGCTACCGCGTGCTGTTCACGCGCACCAGCGAGATCGTGCAGAAGCTGCAGGTGGCCCGCCAAAGCCTGCAGTTGCCGTCGCTACTCGGCAAGCTGGACCGCTTCGACCTGATCATCCTCGATGACCTGTCGTACGTGCGCAAGGACCAGGCCGAGACGAGCGTGCTGTTCGAGCTGATCGCCGAGCGATACGAGCGGCGCAGCCTGCTGATCACGGCCAATCAGCCGTTCTCGGGCTGGAGCGAGGTGTTCCCCGACCCGTCGATGACGGTGGCCGCCATCGACCGCCTGGTCCATCACTCGACGATCTTCGAGCTGAACGTCGAAAGCTACCGGCGTCGCAACGCCAGCGACGACAAGCGTGCGAGCGTGTTGCCTCACGGGAGGATGTTACTCCCGGGTAATTGTCATCGTGCGATTGTTTCGCAATGAAGGCTGACGCTGCGTAGCAGCGTCAGCCTTCATTGCGTCGGCGCCGTCGAGTATCCGGGTCACCAGTTCTCGCGCTCGATTCGATCGGCATGCCTTCACGCGGCGCTGCAGGGTGCGCAACTGGGCGCTGGAATACATCGTGGGAGCCATCGCGGTGAGGCGCTCATGGAGCTTTTGCGCTGTGATGCCGGGCTCCGTTTCAAGCCACTGCTGTATCTTCGGCCAGGTATGCTCGAACGGATCCTCGCGGGTGCGCCAGTCATGAGGGACGCGCGCTTTTCGGTGGTGCGTCGGCCGGACCTCGCCGGCCTGCCACGCTGTCCCAAGGCTTGCCAGGAAATCCGCGAGTGGAACTTGACCAGCTGTTTTTGCCTCTGTCGCCGCCGTGCCGGAAGCGCTGCATTCGGCAATGCGCTGTTGGGCTTCGCGCATTCGACGTAAGAGGTCCAGTGGGTCAAGCGCTCTGAACTGGGCACGCAGTCGGCGCTTGGTTGACTCCGGCACCGAAGCCGAACGCAGCACGCGCTCGAGCGGCGTCAAGGGCGCTTCGTAGCGCTTGGTTACCTTCGCGCCGTGACGGGTCTTCGATATCAGCTTGAATGACGGCTGGAAGAAGTTGATGTACAGCCGCGACGCTTGATAGAGGGAGGCAAGCGTTTCTGTGGCTTCGAGGCCTCGTAACCGGCCATACCCAACAAGGCGACGCACGATTGATCCATTTTTCTGCTCGACCCACGCCTGGTCGTTTTTCTTGTAGGCCCGTGAGCGTGCCAGCTCGATACCCGTTGCCTTGCAGAAATCGAACACAGCTTCGTTCATGAAGGCAGTATCGTTATCGCAATCCAGACCGCGCAGCGGAAACGGCAAGGCACGGGCAACACGCTCGATGTGCTCGAGAACAAATGCCCCACTGCGATACGGCATGGCTAGACATTCGGTCCAGCCGGTTGCGATATCTGTCATCACGAAGCTGTGCACGAAGTCACCGTCGATCTTGGTGCCGCCACAATGCTCGACGAAATCGACCTCGAGATAGCCGGGCAACGGATCGTTCCAGTCAGAGAACGTGCGGATCGGCACCGCACGGCGGATCGCATTACCGACTCCGCCAGCACGCCGACGTTGACCGGCGAAGGCTTGCTCGCGCACATCCCGCAATAGGCGATCAATGGTAGCGGCGCTGATTTGCTTGAGCCGTTGGCGCACCTCCTTCGATAGCGACAGGTGACCATGCCGTGTCATCGAATCGATCAGTGTTGGGATGAGCGCTTTCAGTCGCTTGCCGCAGATCCGGTCGGCAGCCTCCCACAGCGTGATCAGCCCGGCCCGCACCTCATCGTCATACCATCGCTGCGGGCCGGGCTTCGCCTTCGGCGGCTGCGGCTCCCGGCCCAGCACACGGATGGCGTGCTTGCGGTGATAGCCCGTCAATTCAATGAATTCGTCCAGAATCTGGCGCTTCTCGTTCCGCTCAGACCGGCGGTACCGCTCACCGACTGCTTCAGTCAATTCCCGTCTTGTTGTCATGCTGAGCCGCCTCGTCATAAGTCGCTCCCGCCAGCCATCTGACGGGTAGCAAAATACTTGAGGCAACGACCCTAGCTCGGTAACAAAAAACCTGAGTCAATGCGCCGGCCAAGGTAGTTGACGCTCTACAGGCAATTGTGCCGCACCTCTCATCGATAGGACATGGGCACGCTCACCGATTGCCGTCATGAACCTCATACGACACGGATTACGCCGCCTTCGCCAATGCGTTGCCACGGCAGGCCAATAACCAGGCCCGCCAGTTGTTCGTGCGTGAGCGCGTACTGTTTGGGCTCGCCGCTGCTCGGCCACGCAAACTGCCCCAGATTCAATCGGCGGGCAGCAAGCCAGATGCCAATACCGTCGTGAACCAGCACCTTCATGCGGTTGGCGCGGCGATTGGCGAACAAGTACGCGTGGTACGGATGCGCGGCGCCGAACACCTTGATCACACGGGCCAGCGCAGTATCGAAACCAGCCCGCATATCCAGCGGGTCGACCGCCAGCCACACTTCATCGATGCGGATCACCGCAGCCACTCGCGCAGCCATGCGGCACATTGCGCCGCTTCCGAGGTCGGCCAACTGACCGTGATCGACTGATCCGCGCGACGTACTTCGATGCGAATCTCCGCCGGATGCGCCGTTGCCGTTTCGAGCGGCACCGGAACAAACGCCGGCGCCGATGCAGACTGCGCGGCTACGGCGCGGCTCAGGTTCTGAAGTTCGTCGATGATCAGCACGCCGAGAAAGTGATTCGCCGCCACAGCCGACATTTCCTCGAGCAGCACGGCAAGCTTCGGCGACCGTCCGCTCGAGGGAAAATTCGCGCGCGCGTATGAGGTACCCAACGCCTTGTCCACCGCCGCGAAGAACCGCAGCGCCAGGCCGGACAAAGAGCCGTTATGCGGGCAGTCGATCTTGATCCACACCAGTTGAGGGTGAATAAACTGATGGTCGCCGTAGCGCGTATGTTGGATGACTTGCGGATAGAGCTGCAGCAGGCGGTTGACGAACGTCGATTTGCCGGTGCCGCTCAGCCCCGAAAAGAGAATCCCGGACGAGCGATGTGCGCACGGCTCAGGCACGCCGTAGGTGTGCTGCCCGCCATTGTTCACGTAGTGAAGGTGCTGCCAGGTTTCGGCGCGCACCGGATTGCGCGTCGTGTAGCCCTCTCGCAGCACGACCGAAAAGATCGAGCTGTACAACCCGTATTCCGGCAGGAGATAGATCAATTTCCGAATCGACGGCAGTGCGTGGATACGGAGTTCGGCGGAGGCGGCACGGTCGCTCTCCTGCGGGGCTGGCAGTAGCCACTCGATCATGGAGGCGATCTCGGCCGTCGAGCGGATCGGCGGCAGCGCCTCAATCAAAGGATTGCCGTCATATGCCGCGATACCGGTAGGCCGGTAGATGGCTTGCATGAGAGGTGGGCGTGGCATCAGGAATTCTCCGGTTTGGCGATTGAGCGCCGCATTGCAACGACGTTGTTGCGCCGGGTCCGCATCTGGCTGCGGTGTTTCGCGGCCGCCTCACGTTCGCGCACGGTTAAGCTCTCCTGGGCAGATGGCGCTTGGGCTTGGAGTGCGTTCTGTATCGCGACTTCGCGTTCGCGGTTCGCCTTGGTCGAATTCAAGTATTCCCGGTTGGTTGCGGGTTTCGGCGCGGCACGCTTGGCGGACGTCGCGCCGGACACGACGCGTTGCTGTCGCTGCTTCTTGAGGGCTTTCTGCGCGTTTTCGTAATCGGTTGCGTCATGAGCGGCGAACTGCAACGAGGCCCTCAATTCCAGCATCTCCTCGAACCGCAAGCGGGTATATCGGGCCGATGCGGACAGATTGAGTTGCCAGCGCGACCAGTGGCCGGATTCGGGATCGGCGACATACACGAAGTCCATGTAATTCTCATCGTAATGGACGACGACGGACCGACGGGCGCGTCGTGCCCGTGCAAGCAGGAGCTCGTGGTCGCCTCGCTCCGGCAGGTAGTACAGGTCGTCGACCTTCAAACCGCTGTCGGTGAGTGGACACCGTCGCGAGGGGAGCAAGCAGCGATAGAGCGCGGCTGGGTCGGCATGTCGTGCCCGTTCGCCAGACTCGTGTTCCAAACCCCACTGATAGATATCGCGGCGGTACGGTTTGACACCAGCTTGAATCATGTCTTTGGTGAGCAAATCCGGGATGGCAGCAGCGTTGTTGTGATACAGCACTTCATCGATGAGCACTTGCGTGAATTCCCGCAGCGTTAGCGCTGCATCCCAGCGCAGATCGAGGTCCTTGCGCGCATCGTGCTCGAGCGCCCGAGCCTTCCAGGCCCCAGGCACCCAGCTGACGCATTCGTTGACCGTGGCGAACTTGTTCTCGACCGTGCCCTTGGCGACCGGCAAGCCGACCGGGTTAATGTTGCAATCGATGTGTAGCAGATGCTGTAGGGAGCGCTCGGCATGACGGCTCAAAAGCTCGGCATTGTCGGCGACAACCAGATTGCAAAGTTCCTGCGCCGGCCAGTCTTCGGAACGAATGTTTACGCCATATTGCGCACAGAAGCTCACTTTGTCGCTGAACGCGCAATAGAGGGCCATGCGGGCCGCATTCCACGACGGTCCGCTCAGACCCACGTGCAACCCCACAATCATGGTCGATCGGCGGTCGACCACAAAGTAGATCACAGGCCGCCCGATCAAATGGTTGCGGTGGAACTCCGAAACCAGATAGAAATTGCCGACGGTGGCGTCGATCTCGAAGATGTCCGCAGGGCCGATCGTCGTATCGCGGGCGCGACCTGCGCGACCACGCAGGCGCTTGCGCCAGAGAAGATCGTCTAGCGCTTTCTTCTGCAGGTCCATGTCCTCCATTAATCTAGCGGCCCAGTAGCGGTATGCTGGCAACTGGATCAGACGATTCGAAGGGTAAGGGATTTTGCGCACTTCGCCGTCGACGAGTTCCGGCGTCGAGTAGTGGTGCAGGATCATCTCATCATAACTTTCCTTGAGCGTCATAGCCGTGCGCGGACACGAGATGACGCAACGCAACGAAGCCCGGAGCCGAGAGACCTTCGGCGACGGGCGTGTGACCCATGTGATCGATCACGCCTGTCACCGGCAGCTTCATCATGCGCGGCATCAGTTCGGGCAGGGCCTTGACGTCCATGAGGAATTGCAAATGCCAGCCCAGATCCTTCACGCGGCTGGCGAGCGTCTCCATGGCCGCGAAGCCTATGCCGCCGCCGAACAGCACGTTGATGCGCAGGCCGCGCACGCCGGCCGCATGCATTGCCTCCAGCTCGCGATCGGACACGTCGGGCGCGACCACGGCGACACCGCGCAATCGCTGCGGATTGCGGTCGAGCACTTCGAGCATGTAGCGGTTGTCAGTTCCATAGACACTGATCTGCACCAGTACGCCATACGTCATCCCGGTTGCGTCGAGCATCGCGAGATACTTCTCTTCCGGCGCCGGCGGCGGCGTGTAGCTGCGGTCCTCAACCATCCGGTACGCCGGGTCGGCCGAAACGACATGGGCATGCGTGTCGAGCGCGCCGTGAGGAATCCTGAAACTCGGCGGCTCGATGTTCGGCAGCGGCGCCGCACACATGGAGGCGGTTGGAAAGCGGGAGCGTTCGATCATCGCTGCGTCCTTGTTGCGTAAGAAAATCCATGCGCAAATAGGACGGAGACCGCCGTACCTGCGCGACAGGTTGCCGAGTCGTCGAGCGCGCCTGTTCCCTGCTGCACGACTTTTCCACCTGCCCGTTCGGGTCGGGCACTTCGCGATTCTCCGTGCGGCGCGCGTGGAAATCGCATGTTGCGTCAGTGGCCGCCGATGGCGCCAGCATTCATTGCGCTCGCGCTTCACATGCCGTCGACCGGATTCAATCCTGATCGATGCAGGACACCTGCTTCGGATCGGGCATCCAGAGATAGCACAGCAGCGACACCAGAACGCACGCAGACACGTACCAGAAGAACCAGGATTCGTGCCCGATGCTCTTGGTCCACAGCGCAATGTACTCGGCCGTACCGCCAAACAGCGACACCGTGATCGCATAAGGCAAGCCGACGCCCAACGCGCGTATCCCGACCGGAAACAGCTCGGCCTTGGCCACCGCGCTGACGGACGAATACAGGCTGACGATCAGCAGCGCAGCCGAGATCAGCACAAGCGCGCCGCCCATGCTTCGAACCATCTTCAGCTCATTGAAGATCGGAACGGTGCACACCGTTCCCAGCACGCCGAAGGCGATCAGCAGCGGACGACGGCCGACGCGATCCGACAGGCTGCCGAACACCGGTTGCATCAACACGAAGGCAATCAGGCTGATGACGGACACCATCGAGGCATCCGCCTTGCTCATCCCCGCGCTGTTGACCAGGAATTTCTGCATGTACGTCGTGTAGGCGTAGAACGCGACCGTCCCGCCGAGCGTCAGGCCCGCCACGATCAGACATTCGCGCTTGTGCCTGAACAGCTCCGCGACGGACGTGCGGCTGCGCTTGCCCTGCCGGTGCTGCTCGAACGATTCCGTTTCTTCCATATTGCGGCGCAGAAAAATCGCGGCGCCCGCCGCCAGCGATCCGATCAGGAAGGGAATGCGCCAGCCCCAGCTTTCCAGTTGTGCGGCGCTCAGGAAGCACTGCTGAAGCACCACCAACACCGCCATTGCGAGCAACTGGCCGAGCGACAGCGTGGCGAACAGGAAGCTGGAATAGAAGCCGCGATTCGTCTTGTCGGCCATTTCGCTCAGATAGGTGGCCGAGCTGGCGTACTCGCCCCCGAGGCTCAACCCCTGCAGCAGCCGCGCGACGACCAACAGAATGGGAGCCGCTATGCCGATGCTGTTGTAGCCCGGCGTCAGGCCGATGATCAACGAGCCGAAGCACATCGCCAGCACCGAGATCAGCAAGGCCGCCTTGCGCCCCTTGCGATCCGCGTACTGGCCGACCAGCCAGCCGCCGATGGGCCGCATGACGAAACCGACGGCGAAGATGGCCGCGGTGTTGAGCAACTGCACGGTCTGGCTGCCGGCCGGAAAGAAAACCTTGGCGAAGTACAGCGAGAAGGCCGAATACACGTACCAGTCGTAGTACTCGATGAGATTGCCGACCGATCCGCTGAAAATGGAACGAAGGCGGGCGAAAGTCCCGGCCTGCTGGGAATAGGGGGCAGTTGCAAGGGGGCGGGCTTGCGACACGTGATGTCTCCGGTTTCGATTGTCTCCATTGCCCGTGCGAATGCCAGCGGCTGGCGACGGCGCGCGATCGGGTGCAGCAAGGGTAAGTGGAGGAAACGATCCGCAGAAAGCGAAATAATCGGAACAAGTTTGTTCGCTTTTGTGGAGACATCGCGAAAGGCAAAGGCTGGCGGGCATGATGGGTTTCGCTATCCTCGCTATCCCTGATGGCCAAGCCAATAACCAGCGCTGGCACGATGTCATCCCGCGCGTGCGTAATCAGGCGCGCAGCGTCAGGGTCAAGGTTCGGCGCCGAAAACGGACTCGCCGCGACGGAAGCAGCTCGATGGGGTGCTCGCGCAGGAGTGCCATGGCCTCGGCTGCGTTGGCTGCTTCGTAGAACTGCCCAAAATCCTGGCCTCTGGACAGCACGGTACGAATGGCCAACCCAATGGCAGGGTGGTCATCGACAATCAGAATGGCGGGCATCGCTGTTCCTCAGTTCGGCCTGACGACATGTCCCGCCATCGGCGGGCACCATCGGGCTCAATGCGGGCACGCTCGTCGCGACGGCCCTTGTGCCCGTGCCGGGTGCGACACCGTCGACGCCACGGATGTTCGAACCGGAACCGGACGCCGCGCCACCGCCCGCCTCGCGGGAAACGGGCGCCGCCTGGTCGAACGCCCATGCCGGCGCCGTTGCCGCCGACAGCGGGCCAAACGTCGATCCTCCATCGATTGCGATATTCCATTTCGAGTTCGCATCGAGATCCTGAGCCGAGCCGCCTGTCGCCAAGAACGATCGTCGCCGCGCCCAGGTTCTTCTCGTCGCGGAATCGCGATCGCCACTCGTCGCGATAGCGGCATTGCCGGTCGCGGAACGGTCGCCGTAACCGCTGACGGCAGTGTTTGCGTATGCGGCCGCTGCTGACGGCATGTGCTCTCCTGTGGGCCGGTCAAAACCGGCGAGATATCGTGTCGTGAACGAGAAAGTCATTCGTTGAAGGCGTCCCGAGCGCATGCCACGCGGCGTCGGCGGGAGCCCAACATGAGCGGACGTGAACGGGGCACGGCAAGCATGCGCGAACTCGAGCGGGTAAAACCATTGCGGCAGTCATCGCCGGCCGTCTGAGGCGAGGTCAGGCGGCCGACCGGTTGCAGCTCGGCAAACGTCGGATCAGCCGGCTGTGTCGACGATATGGGGCTGCCCGCGTCGCGGGTCTGGTATCAATCAAACGTGAGATGCCGAGCAACCGGGCGTTGCCGATCGATTTGCGCGCTCGGGCGATGCACGCTATCGGCACGCGGCTGCTCGTTCGCCGGCCCAGCGAAGCGCAATCGGCCACGCCAACACGGCGATTGCGCCGACCGCGATGCCGGCGCCGATCGCCTTCGGCGACGACCGGCAACGCGAAACCTGCAGGCTCCGTCGGCGGCGGCCATCCCGCGCGGCGCGGTGTGCGCTTTGCCGCGCGAACGGGCCGACGGCACGGGTATCGACAGCCGCGGCGCCTTCGGGAAATATCGCGGCTGCCAGTGGCTCATCCGCGGCACGAACCGAGCCCGATGCGTCGCCGCATGAAAGCCGTTCCACCGGGCCCGCGACCGTTCTCCCGCCGGACGCAACGCCCAATCGCGACAGTTCAGCAACGTCAGTGCGGAGAGCGAAGGCATCCCCAACGCGCCTGGGACGCCGATCCAATCATCCGCCATAACCGGCATGCTGCCCTCCCTCATCGCCGATGAACCGGACTTGGCGCGATCACGCGAGTCCTGGCTCGACATTCCACAACGCAATCGTCGGCCCCCGCCTTGAACGCGGATACCGTCGCGATAAGCGGAGAAATCGCATTCCGCGCCCACCTCGCCGATCTGCATTCGACTGTACAGATTGCCGGTCCGCCGTTGAATCAAAGTTCTTAGAAAATTCGGCTCCGTCCCGTCGGCGCGATGCGCTCGCCCGACGCCCGCCAACGCCACGACGGACGACGGAATCGCGAGCGTGCGGCCGCCTGAGGGCCGTGTCTCTAACAATTGCGATTCCCGCCGGGAAAAAAGCAAGGCAATGTCTGATTTACGCGTCCGCTCTCGGCGCGGTTGCCGCTCGTTGCGCGACGTCGTGCGCGGCCGGCGGCGGGAAACGCGCCCGATGTCGCGGGCCGCGCATGCATCATGCGATGCCGCCGGCGCGCGGCGGCGGTCGGTCGCGATCCTGCTTCCGTCGAAATCCGCCGACACGGCTCGCCCCGGCTGCATCGGCACGCCGGCGTGCGACGCGTTGGCGAAGACTGCGGCTCGAATGCAAGCCCGGCCTTCGGCCGAAACACCCGACTGCGGCAGGCGCGAGTCTGTCGCTCAACCGAACGCAGGGACAGGAAAAATGAGCGCTGATCTCATCAAACGTTCGCTGGTTGCGCTGTTGCGCGTGTCCATCGCCGGCGGGCTCGCCGACAGGCTCGGAAACATACTTACGTCCGAACTGCTCGACGCCGCGTCAGACCCGGACATGTACTACCTCGCCGGGAACGTGGAACTGCGCGCGGGCAATTTCGAGCGCGCGATGCCGTTGTTCCTGCGCGCGTCGGAACTCGCGCCGCGGTGGGACGCACCGTTGAACAACCTCGGGGTGTGCTACGAGCGACGGAACCGCCGCGAGGACGCCTATCGCTGCTACGCGATGGCGGCGGCGCGCGCGCCACGCGACAAGAACGTCGTCCGCAACGCCGCGTTTCTGGCGTTCAACCTCGGGACCGAGCACTACCGCCGAATCGCCGCGGAGCACCTGGCTGCTTTGCTCGAGCACTATCCGGCCGACGCCGGTCTTCACGCAAGGCTCGGCTACGTTCATTTCCATCTCGGCGATCGCGAGCGCGCGCTGACTCGCGCGATGCGCGCGGTTGAGCTGGATTCCCAGTGCGTGGCGGGAATCGTCCAGAAAGTGGCGTTTCGTCTTCCGGTGGCATACCGTTCGAGCGACGAGATTGATGCGGTTCGAAGCGCGCTGCGCGACGCGCTGGACGACATGGCGGACGACGTGGACCGGGCCGTCGCGCTGTCGCCAATCTCGCCGGACGCATTCCGGGACGTCTGGTGCGACGCGCTGTTCTACCTGACATATAACGGACGATCCAATGTCGACCTGATCGGCCGGTTCAGCGATCAACTCGGTCGCCTGATGCGATCCGCGTTCCCCGCCGCCGAAGCGAGCGCCGCGCGCGCCTGGCGCGCGAGGCGGCGTCAAGCGGGCGGGCGCAAGATCCGGCTAGCGTTCGTATCGGCGTTCTTCAACGGACATTCGATCTGGAAAATTCCGACGGTTGGGTACTACGAGCATCTGGATCGCGACGTCGTCGAAATCTTCACGTACCACGTCGGGACCGTCAGCGACCGATTCACGGACGACGCCGGACGGCTGTCGGATGCCTTTTTTGCGAGCACGCTGATCCACGAAGTCATCGAGCGGCTGACGGTCGATGCGCCCGACGCGATCGTTTTTCCCGACGTCGGCATGCACTTCGTCGCCTATTGCCTGACGTGCCTGCGTCTCGCGCCGCTGCAGGTGCAACTGCTGGGACATCCCGACACGTCCGGCTCTGCCGCGATCGACTATGTCGTGTCGCCGTCGGCGATGGAGTCTCCGGGCGCCGGCGCGTTCTACCGCGAGACGCTGCTGCGGCTGCCCGGTCTCGGATGCGCGTATTCGTTCGACTATCCGAAGCCCGCGGCGGTCACACGGGCGTTCTTCGGGTTCGCCCCAGACGATATCGTGTTCGTTTCGCCGCAGTCGACGTTCAAGTATGTTCCGGAGGACGACGATATCTATCCGTTGATCGCCCTGCGCGTCGGCCCGCGGTGCAGATTCGCCTTTTTCCCGCGTTCGGACGAGTCGAGTGTCCGAATATTCGAAGATCGGATGCGACGAGCGTTTGCACGCCATCGCCTGTCGTACGACGCGCATGTGACATGCTTGCGCGATCCCCTCTCGCAGCCCGAATTCATCGCATTGTGCGCGTCGAGCGATCTATTTCTCGACAATCCGGCGTGGTCCGGCCACAACACGGTCCTCGACGCGCTGCACGGCGGCGCCGTGGTGCTCTGTCTCGAAGGATCGTTCATGCGGCAACGTCACGCTGCGGCGCTGATGCGGCATCTGGATTTCCCGCAACTCGTCGCGCGCGACAAGGCCGAACTGATCGATCTTTGCGCGCGCCACGCGCGAGATGCGGCGTTCAGAGACGAATACCGGACGCTGCTCGCCGAGCGTCTTCCCACGCTGGCCAGCCCAGAGAGCGTCTACGCGTTTCAGGCGTTCCTGATCGAGCGGATGGAAGCGATTTCGGACCGGGCGACGGCGGCATGAGCGTCGTTCGCATCGATCCGCGCAGCCATCCGCGCGCCCGTGCGCGGCATGGATCGCGCCGGCCGCGTCTGACTGCGGTCATCGCGTCAGCGCACGCGGAGCGGATTCGCGACCGGGCCCGCAACGGCCTCCGGTCGATCTGCGGACGCACGCGACCGTGATCGGCACTCTGAACCCATAGCCGTCAAGGTCGACGTGTCAGAACAACGACTCGCGTAGATTCAACTGCGAGAGAGCACGCGGGTTCACGTGCTCGTGCCAGACTTCCGCGCGCATCGGCTTGAATAGATAGGCGCCTTGCAGCTCGATGTCACGATATCGACGCAGCAACGCCAGCTGGCGTCCGTTTTCGACGCCGGACACCGTCAACGTGAAACCCAGATCATGCGCGAGCCTCGAGACGCTCGACAATATCGCCTCGGCGGTCGGCGAACCGAGCAGACGCCCGGTGAACGATTCGCCAAATTTGACGCCGGTGACGGGCAGCACCATTAACGTCGACATCGCCGTATGGTGCGCCCCGAAATCGCCGAGCACGATGCCGTATCCTTTCTGCCTCAACCGCTTCAGGCGCTCGATGAGACTCGCCGATTCCTCCGGCGCCGACATTTCCGGAACTTCGAGCGTCAACTGGCTGCTCGATATGTCGAATTCCGCGATCGACTGCGCGAGCCGTTCGGACACGCTCTCCGCACTCAACTGGGCGCCCGAGAGCCTCATCGAAAGCGCCGACACGCCGACGCCGTCCTGCTTCCAGTGCGCAAGCTGGCGGCATGCCTCGCCGACGGCATGGCCGGCGATCCGGGATGACGCGCCGAGCCGGTCCGCGACGGCGTACACCGCGCGCTGGGACAACGCGCCCCAATGCGGGTGGTCCCAGCGTATCGTCGCTTCGGCGCCAGTCACGGCCCCCGAACGGACGGAAACGATCGGCTGGTAATCCATGACGAATTCTCCGACTTCAAGCGCCCGCTCGAGGTCGGCCTCGTCCAAAGGAAGTACGATTTCGTGTTCTCGGGCAAAAAATGCACCCCTATAGCGCGTGATGCCCGCTTCCATATCACTCTCCCAAAGACACTGCACGGCGTCGTCTGTCGCGGCTTCGCGCCGGCCCGAAGGCGGCGTCGCCTCGCGAGACCGACATCCGTCGGTCCGATCGGACTCCAATCTTCAGGAAACGTTAAATCATGCTGCGAGCGGAGAGAATCACAAATCTTCGATTCCGAACCGGGACCGACAGCGGCACACGCCCCCGGGACGGGGACGGCTCGCCGCGCCGGCCGCGTGCCCGACGGTCATTCGCTCTTCAGGGCCGTGACCATCCGCTGAAGCGCATCCCGAATGGCCGACGCCTGCAGCTCGATCTCGTGATTCCACTCAGTGGATTCGCGCGCGTAGGTCCGCAGTTCCTGACATTGCTCGTGCAGCGCGGACGCCCCGAGGACCGCAATGCCGCCCGACACGCCGTGAAGCCACCGCCTCAGTTTCGACAGCGCACGTTCGACCAGGATCGCGTCGAATTCCGCGATTTCCCGGCCCGCCTGCGCGACGAACACCTGCGCGTACGCGGCCGGCACTTCCGGGACATCCGGAAGCACGTCTTGCGCGTCGCCTTCGGCCGGCTCGCGTTCCGGCACGCTGCAACACGCGCGAATGACCGTCTCGAGCCTTTCGAGCGGGACCGGCTTCGCGAGGTAATCCGTGAAGCCGCGCGCCCGGCCGTCCGCGACGTCTTCCGGACGCGCGCTCGCGCTCACCGCGTAGGCCGGTATCGTCATGCCGAGCTTCCTCATCTCGGCAAGCAACTGGAAGCCGTCCATTATCGGCATGTCAATGTCGGTCATCACGACGTCCACCGGCTCCTTCGACAGCAGCGCGAGCGCCTCCTCGCCATTCTTCGCCTCGATAACCCGGACGCCGAGCGTCGTCAGCTGATCGAACAGGAGGCTGCGGTTGAGAAGATTGTCCTCGACGATCAGTACCGTGACGCCCGCCGCCGATCCTTGCTGCTCGTGCCCGGCATCGACGCGTGCCGTACGTCCGGCGGCAAGCATCTGCGCCGCCGATTTCAGCCCGGCGAGGCTGTATATGCTGACTTCCACGCCCCCGTCGCCACGCCGCCTCGGCACGAGCGGCCCGGCCTGCCCGACCCACACGATCGAATCCGGCCTTTTCCACCACGACAGCACCTCGGCCGGCGCGAATTCGTCCGTGACCATCAGGAAGTCGTGCGTATGTTCGTCGATCGGGTCGACGGGATTCGCGAGAGCGGTCACGGCGGTGACGCCCGGGTCGAAGAGATTGCTCAGCCACTCGAGGTTTTCCTGCGCCCGGCCGAGCACGGCGACACGACGATACGGAAGCGTCCAGCACGCGCTGCTCGAATCGGCCTCCGACGCGTTGAGCGGCAAAACCACCGCGATGCGGGTTCCCACGCCGACAGTGCTTTCCAGATCGATGCGCCCCTTCATCAGTTCGCAAAGGCGCGCGCAGATCGACAATCCCAGGCCGGTGCCGCGCGCCTGCCTCAGCCGGTTGCTGTCGCCCTGCGTAAACGGCAGGAACAGCCGGTGTTTCAGGTCGTCCGGGATGCCGATGCCAGAGTCCGTCATGCTGATTTCGAGCTCGCCGGCCTGCCAGCCGGCGCGCAGCACAATCTTGCCCGACGGCGTGAACTTCAGCGCGTTGCTCAGCAGATTGTTCACGATCTGCGATACCCGAACCGGATCGAAGTAAAGCCGCGCAGGCAGGTTCCGCTCGAACACCATGTAGAACTTCAATCCCTGCTGCGTCGCAAGCGGCGCATGCGAGAGCGCGAGCCGGTCGAGCAGATCGGAGATGTTCGACCACTCCTCCATCAGGCTCAGCTCGCCGACGTCGATCTTGGAGAAATCGAGGACGTCGTTGACGACCTGCATCAATCCGCGGGCCGACGTCTCCATCGCCTTCACGCGCGCCTGCTGCTCGGGCGCGAGCGGACCGCGCGCGATCAGCTCGATGTTGCCCACGAGCGACGACAGGGGCGTGCGGATCTCGTGACTCATCGATGCGAAGAACGCCACCTTCGCCTTGGCCGCCGCGTCGCTCGTCAACTTCGCCTCGCGCAGCAGGATTTCCGCCTGATGGTGCGCCGTCATGTCGGTGATCGCGCAAAAGAACACGCCCTGCGCATTCAACGTCGCGGGTGCGTACGTGATTTCGATGTGGACGGCTGAATGTCCGGTGCGCGACAGCGAGAACGGGAACTGGAAAATGCGCGCATCGTCCGATTGGGCTTCCTGCTCGGCCAGCGACGACTCGAACGCGCTCTGAAGCTCCTGCGGCAGATGCCTGTCCGAAATCCGCAAGCCGAGCATCGTGCGCGCGATCGGATTGGCGACGACGATTTCCAGTGTCGCCCGCCGCACGATGCACAGCCCCACCGGCGTCGCATGAACCAGCAGATGGTTGAGCATCTCGCTTTCGAGCGCGCGCGACGCCTCCGCATAGATTCGCGTCAAAAACCGATAGTTCCAATATCGGAATGCGACGAACAACAACACGATCAGGACCAGCGTGGCGCCGCCGACGAGCCACAGTTCGTATCTCATGGACCGAAGCTGCAGATCGAGTGGAAGCAGATACATCATGTGCCCGAAACCCGCGAACAGCGCGGGACGGCGTAGCGCCCATCCGAAGCCGGGAATCCAGTGATACAGGCCGTCCTGTTTCCCGGCGAGGCGTTCGTCGACTTTTCGGACCGTCTCCGCGTCGTCCGCCTCCACGAGCGGCACGCCGTCCGAATCCACGACGACCGGCTGCTGAACGCGGCCGGCGCGCTCGATAGAAGAAACCAGGCTGTACAGGTCCACGCTCGTCAGAACGAGCGCATAGAGCTTGTCGTTCTTGAACACCACGGACGCGCCGATCATGTAAAGCGCTTCGCCATGGCCCCCGCTTCCGACAGCGAACCAGAGAATCGACTTCTTGCGCGCGGCGTCCAGCGGATCCACGCCGCGTTTCCTATACCGCTCGAGCACGGCAGAAACGATTTCCGAAGGCGTGTTGGAGCGAAGCGCACTCAGGTCGCCCGTCGGAAACAGATACCCGTAGCCGACCGAACCGTCGGCCGTGATCATTTCGACGCTCGGCGTCTGCCCCGAGTTGGTCAGCAGCTGCACCGTGTAATCGCAACTCTCGCGCAGGATTGCGTCGTCGCGGGCGTTGTGGGCCATCGGCATGCACGTATTCGGCGCCAGCACGTTCAGCGCCGATGGCGCGCCGTTCATCCGCAGTTGCAGCACGAGACTCGCCGTCGTCAACATCATGCGGCGCTGCAGGAAGACATCGACCACTTCCTTCTCGTGGATGCGCGCGGATTGCTCTTCCTGACGGAAGGCGGTCTGAAACAATCCGGTGACGGTCATGGCCGCTACGCTGAGTGCCGCCGAGACGAGCAGCACGATGACGATCGAGAAGACGCGGCGCTCGCGCTTCAGGTTGGACTCGAGCGAATAGAATTTCCTGAGCGGCGACCCATCGAGCTCTCGCAGAAGTCTTTGCATTAAAGCAGTCCTTGCTCCCGGGCGCAGTTGATGAGATCGACGTTAGTGTCCACGTGGAGCTTGCGCATCGCCGAACGCTTCTGCGTCGAGACCGTCCCCAGCGAGCGATTCAGCGCCCGGGCGATGTCCGTCAGCGACATGCCGCCCGTAAACAGCCGCACGACCTCCAGTTCCTTCGGCGTCAATGCGTTGAACGCGGCCTTGCCGGGCTTGATGCTGCCGGCGACGGCGAGCCGGTGGGCCATGCCCGGAGACAGCGATTGGCCGGCACCGCGCACGACGTTGAGACATACCCGCCCGAGCTCGGCGATCTCCTCTTCCTTGCCGACGAGCCCCGCCACGCCCATGCGGCACAGCTGACTGATCACGCCACTATTGGTCAGCATCGTGAACACGATGATCGGGGTGTGTTCATACACTCTCATCAGATGCGATATCAGGCGCAAGCCGTCCTTGTCGTCGTCCGCACGATGCATCGCGAAATCGGTGACGACCAGATCGACTTCCTGCTCCCGCATCGTGGACAACAGCGCATCCCCCGACGAGACCGATGCCACCACCCGAAACCCCGGCAGCGAGTCTACGTAGTCCGTCACCGCACGGAGAACGATCGGGTGATCGTCGGCCACGACGACTCTTCTTGTCTGCAGGGCAACGTTGGACATGGCGGCTCCGAAAAAAACGGAAGGCGCAGACCTGGCGCTCGAAGATACCCGACGCCCCGTCATGCGCATTCCATGCAAAACGATAACGATTGCCTGCTTTCCTGCGTATGCTTCTCGAGCAGGATTTGCTCGAAGTCACGACATTGGCGTTTATCCGGCTCGCCGCTTCACGCCGTGAATCGACTTCAAATCACGGGCGCGTCCGCCACGCATTCGATATTTCGATTTGCTTTCATTTTTCATACGGCGGCGTTCCGTTCGAATGAGTGCGCCTCGCGTACCCGGATCACTGTTCGGCCTCCTCTGCTTCACGCATGAGCGGGCAATTCGTGTTGTAACAGCTTACCCGAAACGCGCCGACCTGCCCTGATTTAAACATACAGTGAACCGTCTTCACGCCGTCGAATCCCACCGGAAGCGGCAAGTCCGCATCCGCCGGCTGACCCGTGCAGCACAAGGCAGTCTTCGCCTCGCGTCCGTACAACCGCCAGCGCGATCTTCCCGCCATCATGAAAACGAAAAACCCGATGCCGATCAACATGGCCTCAATGAGCAAAGCGAAAGCCACGATCAGCCACCCGTTCAGAATATCGATGTACCAAAGCGAGAGCAAGAGTGCGCAGAACGCGACAAAAACAACCGGCATCAAAAAAAGAAGCCATTGTGAAATCCTGTCCCACGTGTCCTCGAAACGTGCATGTGAGCGAGTCTTCCACTCAATCGACGTCGCCTGATCCAGCATATAACTCTCCCATCGACCGCGCCGTGAAAATCGAGCGGCGCAACTTGCCAAACACGATCCTGATTCTGAAAAAAAGCGCCCGCTCATCGAATCGAGCGAGAATCAACACGATTTGAAATCTCATGTATTTTCACGCCTGTATTTCACGAAGATAAACGTGCATCCGGGCAGCTCAAATGACAGAGCTTCGAAAAAAAGAAGACGCCGCGAGCGGCGATCGACGACCGCCGGATCGGTTGCCTCCACGGGAAAACGGTCGGCGAGCCTATCGCGACGAAAGCACATGCTTGCGGAAACGCATACGATATTCGCGTCTCTTTTTGGAGTCCGAATCCAGTGCGATTCGTGATCGAACCTTCGAACGTGTGTGCGGCGAAATGGTGCCCGCTGCCGCACGATTGCTCCGACACCGACATCCCGCTGTCGATCGACGGTTGCCTCCGGATTAATTAACGTGCCGCTATTTTCTTAATCAGATGCATCGCGTGCTTTTTATGCGACCGCCTTGTTGCGGCCGATATCCATTTATATGCGAAGGCGCGCCGGGCGAATATCAAAGAAGTTAGAATTTTGAACGGAACGATCTCGGCCTGCCCCAGGCGTGCGTCTCCGGCATGACAAAGTATCCCTTGCTTTGCGATCCTGACATTCCGTCAGCCGGCTCGCGTCGAAACCGTGTCGCGCGTGGCCGGTCGCAGCCGACCCGGTGTGCGTCTCCACGTCCGCTTTCGCGTCGCGGACGAGCGGCGCCCGGAAGGAAATCCCGCCGCTCTCGTCCGCGGATTCGGCGCACGTCGCTGCGGCCGACAACGCTCGAACGCAGCCCGTTCCACTCACGGACCTTCGTATAGCGAAACGATCGCCTCGGTATAGGCGCGCACGTTTTCTTCGTGGTCCGGCGCGAGGCCGCGCAGGAAACGGCGCGCAGTTCGTCGATAGTGCCCGAGATGGGCGTCGTGAAGCGCGTAAGCGCGCTGCAACGCGGCTGCGCCGCCTTCGCAATCGAAGTCGTAATACCGATATCCGCAGTCGCCGATCAGATGCGAGTTGTGCACCAGAGGGTAATCGCCGTAGAGCGCCTCGTAATAGACGTAGTTCTGCGCGTTTTCCCATTGATGGGTGACGATCGCGTCGACGTCGGACGCGACAACGCGACATAACGGGTAACGACCTTCGAACGATGCGATGCCGTGCTTGACGACATCGAGTGCGCGAGCGAAGTCCGCGAAGGCAGGCTCGCCTTTCAGATGAAGCGTGTTGTAAACCTTGACCGCTTCCAGCATGTCCGGGTATGCGCGGTGCGCGCCTTCGCAACAGAGTATCGGGATGAAGCTCGTTTTGACGACGCACATGTTGGGCTCGAAGATGCCGGCGCGCCAACGCTGACGTCCCGGCCGATACCCGAACGAAAGGCCGGCGGGAAAGCGTGCGATTTCGCGTTCCAGCACGACAGGGCTCCACAGATGCGGCAATAACCGCACCGGCGCGCGCAGCGCGTGCTGATAGTAAGGCAAGCCGATTGTTTCGTACTGCGGCAGTGTCCATACCATGTGATACGGCGCGCCGGTGACGAGCATCCCACTCGGTTTGCCGAATATCGCGCGCTCAGCATCGATGACGTAATCGTTGCCGACGCGCATCGATACGATCTTGCCCTCGCGTTCCCGGAACTCGACGCCCCAGTCCCGGTCGAGTTGCGCGCTCATCTCGATCAGGACGTCGAGATTCACGAGCGCGTCCGCTACGTCCATGAGGGGCGCCGGAGAATCGGCGAGGAAGCGCTTCGCACGCTTCATGCGACCTTCTGGACCGCAGACGACGAGATAGACTTCGGCGACGACAGGCGAGCGCACCAGCAGCATGGCCAAAAAAATGCAGTTCTGGTAAATGCCGTTTTCCCAAAGCGATTGCTCGCCCTGTCGCGCATGTATCGTGACGCCGACTCGCAGCTTGCGAGACGGAAACGAATTCGACGTGACGTTGCTCATCTGTACCCCATTGCTCGGGAAGACGCGCACAGCCGCTTCAGTCGTTCAGCGTATGCGTCAAGGTTGTCTTGGCGAAACGGATCGACGGCGGTAAAGATCGAGCGAGAGTGGAATTCGTAGTCGTCGACGAATTCCGCGTGATGCGCGACCGCGCGACCGACGAGCCGGGCGCCTTCCTCGATGTCGGCGTCGGAATAGTAGTAACCGGCCTGCCTCATCCACTCGGCGTTATGAATCAGCGGATAGCCGCCGTACAGCAGATCGAGCGCCGTGTAGTTGGGCGCGCTGCGCCATTCGTGCGCGACGACGAAGTCGGCAAACTGCGGCATGAAGCTCACGACGTCGTGCACACCATGAAACGAGGCCGCGCCATCCTTGACGATGTCGAGCGAAGCAGCAAAGTGAAGCATCGTCGGATGATCCTTCATATGCTGCGTGTTCAGCACGTGCATGTGCCGCACCGCAGTGCGATCGCGTCGATAGGCCGCGTCACAGATCAGCATCGGGACGATGCAGCTTCTGACCACGGACTCGTTCGGCTCGAATACTGCAACACGCGCCGCGACGCCATGACCGACCGCGTCCGAATTCGACAAGCTTCCGTACCTGAGCCCATGATTCCGTACCTGAGCCCATGATTCCGGAGCCTTTCCGCACGCTGATCCACGAATTCAGGATGCCAGATGAACGGCACGTCGAACACATCGCAGCGGTGCGCCGTGCGTAGCATCGGCGCAAACGCGCTGTCCCAGACGACACCCGGCATCCAGATTTCGTCGAACTGGATGCCCCAGCGATTCTCGCCGCGTCGGCCGAAGATCGCCGGTTCCGCGAGTTGCGCGTAGGGTTGGCGCGCCTGATATAGCACCAGCTTCTTGCCGCGCGCCCGCATCAATTCGAGCCACGAACGTTCGAATACGCCCGAGAGTTCAATGATGACGTCCACCGTATGGCACGCTTCGCGCGCCGGCATGATCCTGAGTTCTCCGGCGACGGACGTTTCGAGCGTCGTTGCCTTGGCATGTGGAGCAACGTCGATCAACTCGACGAAGTCGACGAAGGGAAGGCGCAGGCAAGCCGCGGCAAGAATGACTGCGTTCTGATACAAGCCGTTCTGCCAGATGTCCTGCGTGCGCGTGTCGATCGAAATACCAATGCGTAAGTGCTGCATTTCATGCATGCGTCAAATCCTTCATTGATGCACGTACTTTGTGCCCGCGAGCATGGCGGTACGTTCCGACCGGCCTGCAAGTTCGATGAGCAGCGCCGTCCGACACGTGCCGGCTCCGACGGCTTGCTCTGCCGCGAATGAAGCCACGTACATAAACGGCTACGCTCGAAGCGAGAAGCCACGAATGTCGCGAAAGAAAGTCGCCTCATGCCGCGCATGCGACGATCCGAACGAGGCCCCGCGGGCGAGCGTCGAGCGCCGGCCCGCGGGGTCGTTACGTGGTTACCACTGATACGACATGCCAGCGCCCCACACTTGGTTGCTGCCGCTGTAGCTGACGCCCGCCTTCACCTTGAGGTTCTGCGTGATGCGGGCGGTCGCGCCGAGCGCGGACGCCTGGTAGCCCTTGAAGTTGGCCGTGCCGATGCCCACCGCCAGCGTCTTGCCCGGGTCGACGTCCGGAATCATCGTCAGCGCGGAAGCGGCTGCGATACCGGAATAGGCATCGCGCGCGAGCGAGTCGATCTGGCCTTGCATGCCGGTCATCTGATTCTGGATGCCCGAGACGGCACTGTTCAACTGGCCGACGTTGACGGCATCCGTCGCATTGACGCCGGCTGCGACGTTGGTAATTCTGCGTTCGTTGCCTGCGGAACCGACCGACACCGTGTTGGCCTCCGACGCGACGGAACCGGTACCCAGCGCGACCGAATTCGATCCCGACGCCACCGCACCCTGACCGATGGCGACACTACCGCTACCCGTCGCGCTCGAGCTCGCACCATACGCGGAGCTGTTCGTGCCGGAGGCGACCGCACCGACACCTGTCGCAGTGCTGTCGGTGCCCGATGCAACCGCATTTCCGCCCAGCGCCGTGCTCGAATCGCCGGTGGCGGATGCGTTCGCACCATTGGCCGTGCTGCTCGTGCCCGACGCGGTTGCGTTGCTACCCGTCGCCGTCGCGCTGTCGCCCGTGGCGGCGGCGTTTTCACCCGTCGCCATGGTACCCGTGCCGGATGCGGTCGAGTTTGCACCGTTCGCCGTGCTGTTCTCGCCCGATGCGGTTGCGTTCGCACCGTTGGCCGTGCTGCTCGTGCCCGATGCGGTTGCGTTGTTACCCGTCGCCGTCGA
This sequence comes from Burkholderia sp. ABCPW 14, assembly GCF_001523835.1. NCBI lineage: Bacteria > Pseudomonadati > Pseudomonadota > Betaproteobacteria > Burkholderiales > Burkholderiaceae > Burkholderia > Burkholderia sp. ABCPW 14. The sequence goes on from NZ_LOVS01000116.1 coordinate 66,048, forward strand.
GCTGTCGCCCGTGGCGGCGGCGTTTTCGCCCGTTGCCGTCGAGCCCGTACCGGATGCGGTCGAGTTTGCACCGTTTGCCGTGCTGTCCGCGCCCGACGCGGTTGCGTTCGCACCGTTGGCCGTGCTGCTCGTGCCCGATGCGGTTGCGTTGTTACCCGTCGCCGTCGCGCTGTCGCCCGTGGCGGCGGCGTTTTCGCCCGTCGCCGTGGTACCCGTGCCGGATGCGGTCGAGTTTGCACCGTTCGCCGTGCTGTTTTCACCAGTCGCCGTCGAGTTCGCACCGCTTGCCGTGCTGTTGTCGCCCGACGCGGTCGAGTTCGCACCATTGGCCGTGCTGTTGTTGCCCGACGCTGCGGAGTCCGTACCGGTCGCCGTGCTGTTTTCACCAGTCGCCGTCGAGTTCGTGCCGCTCGCCGTGCTGTTGTCACCCGACGCCGTCGAGTTCGCACCGTTGGCCGTGCTGTTGTTGCCCGACGCTGCGGAGTCCGTACCGGTCGCGGTGCTGTTCTCACCGGTCGCCGTCGAGTTCGTGCCGCTTGCCGTGCTGTTGTCGCCCGACGCGGTCGAGTTCGCACCATTGGCCGTGCTGTTGTTGCCCGACGCG
>NZ_LOVS01000117.1:0-94410 GCF_001523835.1 Burkholderia sp. ABCPW 14
TCGTCCATTGCCAGATAGCGGATCGTCGACCAGTCCGGCTCGGCCACACGCGCTCGCAAGCGCATCTTGTCGATCGATTTGACCGTGTGCCATCCCAGATCGTAGAAGGCTGCGACTGCCTGCACGCTGGCCGCTTGCAGCAGCTTCTCGCAGGCCTTGGCGAACCGCTCCGTCACCCGCTGGTAGCGGCCCAGCCACGCCAGCTTCTCCAGTCGCGGGCCGCCGCAGTGTTCGCACCAGACCCGACGGCGGCGGACATGCAGCACGACTCGGTACTCGAACAGCGGCAGATCGCGCACTCGCCGAACCGTCGTCTCGTGGATTTGCTGGCAGCGCGCTCCGCACTGTTCGCAGTGCATGACCTTGCTGACCGGCTTCAGATACAGCGACAGCGTACCGCCGCCTCCTTCCGGCCATTCCACCCGCTCCAACCGATAGCCGGTCCAGCCGCCCAGTGCCTGAAGTGCCTTGCGATCGTGCAATTCTTCCTCCTGACCTCTATAGAATCAGGCGTCAGGTTACGCAATCGCCATCAAACCCTCCACGGTTTACTGCGATGAACCTTTTTTTTGATACCGCCGACATTTATTCGCGCGGCGAAAGCGAGCGCATCCTCGGCCGTGCGCTATGCGACTTCGCGGTGCGAAACGACGTCGTGATCGCGACAAAGGCATTCTTTCCGACAAGCGACGCGCCCAACGCGCGGGGACTGTCGCGCAAGCATCTGTTTGCAGGCATCGATGCATCGCTCAAGCGTCTCGGTACCGACCACGTCGATCTCTTCGTGATTCATCGCTTCGATCCGGAAACGCCGATGGAAGAAACGCTGGATGCGCTCGACGCGATCGTGCGCAGCGGCAAGGCGCGCTATCTCGGCGCGTCGTCGATGCATGCATGGCAACTGATGAAGATGCTCGCGTATCAGCGGCATCACGGGTTGGCTCCGTTCGTCTCGATGCAGAGTCAATACAATCTCATTTGCCGCGGCGACGAATATGAAATGTTGCCGATGTGCATCGGCGAGGGCGTCGCGTATACGCCGTGGTCGCCGCTCGGCCGAGGGTTGCTGGCGGGGTCGCGCCGAACCGGCACGCTGCGCGCGGACACCGATCGGCAGATGGTCGACTGGTACGGCGGGCGAAGCGACGTGGCGGCGGCCGTCGCGGCGGTCGAACGGCTGGCAGGCGCACGCGGCGTGCCGCCTGCGCAGATCGCGCTCGCGTGGGTGCTGCGGCGTCCGGGCGTGACTGCGCCGATCGTCGGCTTGTCGAAGCCGCACCATGTATCCGACGCGCTCGCTGCGCTCGCGCTCGAACTGTCCGACGACGAGATCGCCATGCTGGACGGCACGACGCAGAACAGCCTCGACGTCGCGCAATAGTGAGCGTGGCGTGCGGGTTCGCGCGGCGCTCGTCTTGTCGCAAGTCCTTCCGCTCCGCGCGTACGAAGGAAACATCGGCGCGCGACGCCAGGATCGATCGCGAAGGAACTGGTGGGGCGTGGCCGTTTGGACGACCGATCCGTCAATGCGCTTGGCCTGCCGCCGAGTATCGCCGGCGGCGGCGAACAGCGCTCGCGTTTTCCACAACACCGTTCGATTCACGCTTCTCGCTTCGATGACGCTTGTTCCGCTTTGATCATTCGCGGCCGATCACCGGCGTGATCGACGCGATGCAGCAAAGCCGCAGCTTCATCCTGCTCGACGGCGGGAACGACGAGGTCGGCGCGTTCGGCGTGACGATCGTCGACGTGACGGACATCGGCATCGCGCAGGATGTGCTGCGCAATCGGGAGAAGCGGCTGACCGAAGCGCTCGCCGAGCTGACCGCGAGCCATGTGGAGCTGTCCGAGCTGAACCGCCAGCTCGCCGCCGGCATCGTGCTCGAGATCAACAATCCGGTGCAAGCCCGTGCGCATCGGCGCCTTCCGCGCGTATTGCATCGATCGAATCCGCCGTGATCACTTGTTCTCTCGGACACCGACTTGGTGAGCGACGCGCTGGCGAACCGGCTCCCCCGATCGGTATTGGCGATGCACGGTTTCCGTGGCGGGCGGCGCGCGCGGGCTCGCTGGCGGCAATCCCGGTGGCGGCCCGGTGTCCGCCAGGCTGAACGTCGGCATCGAAACGGGGCACTGGAAAGTCTTCAGCACGTTGCTGGTCAGCGGATTGGCGATGCTGCCGGCACTCGCGATGTCGAGCACGGCCTTGCGGCCGTCGAAGTCCAGTGCGACGCGCGAGCGCCCGGGCGTCGCCGTGTCGATCAGATGCCCCTTCTGCAACAGGCGCAGCAGCGCCCATGGGCCGTCCGTCGAGACCGTCGACGTGTCGGGCCGGATGCGCGGGCTCGCCGTGATCTCCACATGGACACCGCCGCGCGGTCCCGGCCAGCTCACCGTGAATGGGGCAACGGGACCGTGCTGATAGAGCGTCGTCTGTCCGTCGACATCGATCATCAGGCTCGTGATCGTCGGGTCCAGCTCGGGCGTCCGGATGTCGGCCTTCCAGGCGAGCTGCTTCTCGCCCGGATCGCCGAAAAAGATCTCGCGGATCGCCTTGGCATGCTGGAACGGCTCGAGATCGGGGCCCTGCACCGGTTCGGTCGCGCCGGGCAGCGTCTTGTAGCGCCACGGCCTCGTCGACGTATCGACGAACGGCGCGAGCGTCTTCGTGAAGAAATCGTCGATGACGCCGCCCCGCGCGAACACGCGCGTGAAATCGTCGATGCGGACGTCGCGCTTGCTGTCGGCCGCAAACGGATAGTTGCCCTCGATCGTGAGCCGGCAGATGTCGCCGACCATCGCCTCCATCTGCCGCGACAGCAGTTGGCCGATCCCCCGGTTCACCTCTCGCGAGCCCTGTGCCGAGAGCTCGAGCAGCACCGCACGAAAGGGCGCCGGCATCGTGTTCGCGGCCATCTTCAGTTTCGCCGCGGCGTCGCTTGCGGGCGGCATGCTGTTGTTGGAAAGGGCGTCGTCCGCCACGGTCAGTGCGGTGTAATAGTCGTTCAGCAGGTTCGCCACGCCGTCGAGGCCGGTCTTGATCGCCTGCGCGGCGGAGGGTTGTGTTTCCGTCCGCGCCTCCGCGCTGCCCGTCGCCATTTCGCGCAAGCCGGCGAAACGACTGTCGACCAGTTCGCGCTCGACGCGCTCCTCGGCGTGAATGCCGGGCGCCTTGTCCGCTGTCTGGCTCAGCGAGTCGGTTGCCTTTTGCAGGACGGAACGGTCCGCCGAGGCGATGGGCTGCGTGAGCGTCGTTTCGTGGACCGCCGCGCGCGCGAGCCGTGCGAGCGGCGAATCCGGCGCGGCGAAGCTTCGCAGGACCAGCAGGTTGAATGCGAGACTCGTGCCGGTCACCGTGCGGATGTCGCCGAGAAAGGCATCCCATTGCTGCGCGTATTCCATCAGGTATTGCCGGCGGATGGCTTCAGTCAGCGGATCGTCGATATCCGCCGCCGCACGCCCGATTGCAGCCGTTTTTTTTTGAGCCTCGCCCAGATAGGCGCGGCCCATGACCCACGCGTCGTCGTCGCGCGCGATCTGCACAAACTCGGGCAGACGCTTGTCGAACACGCGCCGATAGCCGTCGAACGTGAAGAGACCCGGCACGCCGCGCGAGAGCGGCGCGTCGCTCGCGCGTGCGAAGACCGTCCCGGCCTGCGGGCCGACGGCCTTGAGCAGCGTGAACTCGTCCGGCGCTTCTTTCTGCATCGCCGCCTTCGCGCGCTCGTAGAGCCGCTGGGTCGCGTTGCTGCCGTCGAGAAACGCACGCGCCTGCCGGATCAGCCCGTCGTTTCGGATCAGCGGGGACTGCACGGCGCGCTCGCCGGAGAAGAGCTGCTCGACGTGGGCGATCATCGATGCGCGACCGCCGAACACCGCCGCGCTGTCGGTCTTGGCCCAGTCGTCGAGCACCCATGCTTCGACCTGGGCGGCGTCGAACTTTGCCTTGTCGTACAGCATCAAGTAGACGCGCAGCGCATCGTAGGCGGTCTTCGGGTCCCGGCTGGCGATTGCCTGAGCGAGGACCGCTTCGATGCGCTTCACGATCTGCGGCAGCAGCAGGTTGTCCTCCAGCGCATCGTAGGTGCGATGGCTTTCGGCGACGATGTCGGGCGGTGTGTACAGGCCGAAGCGCCAGGCGCCGTCCGGGTCCGACAGGTCGAGACCCGGGTACGCGGGGAGGTGGCGCGCTTCGGTCAGCGCATCAGGCACGGCCTCGGGCTTGGGCGCCTTGTATAGCTGGCTGACCCGGGATGCGAGCGCCGCCGTCTTGTGCCCGATCGCGTCGAGATAATCGCCGTTGTTGCCCATGCTGACGCGCAGGCCGATTGCGAGCCACCCGAACAGCAGCAGCGCGAGCGCGTGGCCGATGAGACATAGCGTGCGGGAGCGGTATTCCCACCGCAGATTGGGGTGCACCAGATGCGCGTCCGGGAACACGATCTTCGTCAACAGATCGTGGAGGAAGAAGCTCTGGCCGCCTTCGTGCCGCGGCGCGAGCGCGGCCGTGGCCGGCACGCATCCGATGGCGGCCGCGAGACGCTGCATCACGGTGCGCGGTTCCGCCGCGATCTCACTGCCGGTTTGGGCGGCGCTCGTGAAATACACGCCGCGCAGCGTCGAGTGGCGCTGCGTGTCGTCATAGCGGGAATCGAGGAACACGCGGTTGATCAGTTCGCCGAGCGCGCGTGTCAGGACAAGGAACTCTTCGGCAAAGGCGGCGAGCCGGCGGCGTCTGAGCGTTTCGTGTTCCTCCAGCAGCCGCGCATTGACGCCGGCGGCGAGCCTCGCGGCCAGCGCGCCCAGTTCCTCGGTGCAGCGAGCGTGGATACCCTCGTATGCAATGGTTTCCTTGCCGTACGGGAGCGTGAAACCCCAGGTCTGGGCACGGCCTTCCGTCGTCAGCGAGCTGAAGTATTCGCTGAAGCCCGGCAACCGGTCCATCTTCGTGATCAGCAGATAGACGGGAAAGCGAATGCCCAGCTCCGTGCGCAGATCGGCGAGCCGTGCGCGCAATGCGGCGGCTTCAGCATTGCGCGCGTTCTCGTCGTCGCTCATCAGTTCGGCCACGTCGACGGTGAGCAGCGCGCCGTTGATCGGCGCGCGAGGACGGTGCTTGCGCAGCATGCGCAGAAAACCGAGCCACTCCGCCTGGTCGACGATCTGCCGCCACGTGCCTTGCTCGCCAGGCGGGAAGTCGGCACTTGCCGTGCTTGCCGAGGTCGCGGCGGCAGCGCGGCCTTCACCGGTTGCCGGTTCGTCCGAACGGCGGGCGTGGGGCTTGCCCGCGGATTCGGCTCCCTCCGGATGCCCGGACGAAGCCGGGGCGGGCGGTTGCGGCAACACATGCCGCGAGGTGCCGTGACGCGTGTAATGGCCCGCCGTGTCGATCAGGACCGCGTCGTTGGTCAGCCACCAATCCACGGACCCGCCCTGGTTCGCCAGCCTGGCCGTCGCCCGTTGCATCTGCGCGGCCAGCGGGAACGACAGCCCGGCGTTGAGCAGCGCGCTCGTCTTGCCCGATGCCCCTGAACCGAGCGTGATGAACCACGGCAGTTCGTACAGGTAGCGCTTGCCCTGGAAGAGGCGCCCGAGTCCGCGGGCGCCGGTGCGCATCGCCTTCAGCCGCGCGAGCGCGCCGGCGACCGCCGCATTGACCTTGGCCAGTTGGCCGGCTGCGGGCGACGCGTGCTTCTTGCTGCCGAACTCGATCAGGTTCTTGAGAAAGTCCGCGTCCGTGCGCATCTTCTGCAAGAGCCGGAACGCCAGGTGGATCAGAAATGCCGTGAGGACGACCGCGATCGCAATCACCCGCGCAGATTCCGGTACGAAGGGCGTTGCGTGTCCGAACGCAAGAAGCGGCGATGCATGCCAGATCAGCAGGCACAGCAGCGCCACGAACACGACGCTGGTCGACCAGTCCGCGAGCCACAGCAGCACGCCGGCCAGCAGCAGCGCGATCACGAGGATTCGCATGCCGGCGCCCGCGAGCGGCTTGAGGCCCCCGAACGCGACAAACGGGCCGACGAACCAGATCAGCAGCGCGACGAGCAGCAGCGCGACGAAGGAGAGGCACTGGCGCGACACCAGAAAGGACAGGAACTTGTTCATGTCGAGGTTCCGAATGATCCGGCGGGGAGTTAGTACGCAACCGTGATTTCGACGCGGCGGTTCAGCGCGCGGCCTTGCACGGTTCCGTTGTCGCCGATCGGACCCGAGTCGCCCTTGCCGATCGACTCCAGGCGGCTCGCCGGCACGCCGGCGCTCTGGAGCATCTGCATGACCTGAGTCGCGCGCTCCTCGGACAGCGCCTCGTTCGATGCGAACTGACGGCTTTTGATCGGCACGTTGTCGGTATAGCCCGTCACCGTCACCTTGCCCGGCACCTTGACGATCTCGCCCGCGATCTTCGCGATCAGCGGTCCCATCGCCGAATTCACGGCTGCCGCGCCCGGCGAGAACATCGCATCGCCGCGAAAGGTCACCGAGCCGTGGCCGCTGTCTTCGTCGACGCTGACCGTACCCGCGGCAATCTCGTTCCCGAGCAATGCCTTGAGACGCAGCGCGGGCGGAGCAGCGGGCGGCGTCATGCGGCCGATGTCGGCGATCCGCTGTTGCACGTCGGCGCTGCGGGTCGAGAGCACGTATTTGAAATAGCCGAACAGGCCGAGCAGGATCAGCGACAGCACGACGACCGTGATCCAGACGGGGAAGTCGTAGAACGAGACGCGCCCGCCCCTGGCGTCGGACTGCCAATGCGGCGAAAGGGCGACGGATACCGGGCCGCGTCGAGACGCGATCTCGTTGTGGAGCCGCTGGCGGACGGTCTCGTGCTTGCGCTGGCCGTCGGCTTCGTACCGGTAGCGGCCTTCGAAGCCGAGGCTCAGGAGCCGGTACACGACTTCGAGCAGATCGAGGTGTTCCTGCGGCGAGCTCATGAGTCGTCCGATCAGCAGATAGACCTTGTCGCCGCCCTGCCGGTCCTCGTGAAACGAGGTGGCGAGCCCTTCGCTGATCCAGGTGCCGAGGTTGCTTTCGCCCGACCTGGCCCACGAGGTTTGCATGGCCGCTTCGTCGAGCGCCGTGCAAAGGCAGTAGCGCGCGCCGAGCATGTGATCGCGGCGGATGTTCGCCTGATCGCAGAGCCGCTGAAACAGGCGCACTTCCTGTTCCAGCAGCAGGCGCAACGGCTGGATGCCTTCGCGATCGAGCTGGTCGGGCATGTCGGCCAACGCCCGCAGCAGAGGCCGGGCCGCTTCCAGCAGCGGGTTCGGCGCGGCCTTGATCGCGGCGAGGCGGGCAGCGGGCGACTCCGCAGCCGGGGGGCTCGCGGTGCCGCCGCGCTGCGCAAACGGCATCGCGGCGAGATCGATCGGTTCCGGTGCGGCCCTATCCGGACGATGCACGGCTTCTGAGGTCACTGGTATTCCCCGGTTCGTTTCATTCATCTAGGCGACCGGCGCACGCTGTCCGGTCGCGCCCCGCACATGCCGCTATCCCCGAATGCCCCACAGCTCCAGCTTCAGCGACGGAAATTCGCCCGCGACGTGCAGCGCGAGCCCGCCATGACGCGCGACTTCTTCCCACAACGGTCCGGTTCGCGTGAGTTCGTAATAGACGTAGCCCGCGTTGAACGGAATCTGCCGCGGCGGCACCGGCAGCGCCTGCAGCGCGATGCCGGACAGATGGCTGCGCACCAGGTCCGGGAGGCGCTCGGACGGCCCCACCTTCGCCTGCGCGGCAAACTGCTGCTGCAGGATGTCGGGCGGCATCTGCGCGTGCACCGCGAGTACGACCGCGGTGAAGCCCTGCATGTCGGCCGGGTCGACCACGGCATTGAGCATCCCGTGTCCCTGATCGATGAGCACGATGCTCTGCGCGCTGCGCACGAGCACGGCGTTGAGCAGCCGATGTGCGTCGTCGACGACGGGCTTCAGGCACAGGTGCGGCGCGACGTGCTGATACGGCGGATGCGTGTCGAGCGGCCGGCGCGTGCCGGTTCGCACATAGGTCGACAGCTCGCCCGCCATGCAGACGAGCAGCGCATACAGCTCGGCGGGCGAGGTGGTCGGCACCCGCTGCAGATGCTGCAGAAGCGGCTCGTAGCGGTTGAGCGTTTGCAGCAGCAGGTAGTCGGACACTTCGGCCGTCGAGCCGGCCTTGCCGTCCGCGCCCGTCAGGCGTTCGGCGAGTGCGTTCGCGCGCAGGTGCGTGAGGTCATGGATCTTCGCGAGCCAGCTCGCGAGCGTATCGCTCGCGCCGTAGCCGGCCACGGGCGGAATCAGCGTGTCGTCGAGTTCGATGCTGGCGTCGGCGCGGATCGTCTTCACGCGCGTCAGCGCAAGGCCGATCCACGCGTCCGTCAGCTCCTTCTCCGGAACCAGCCGCAGCCGCAGGTTCGATAGCTGAACGGTCTTCGGCCCTTGCCCGATCGAGTTCGTGTCGCGCAGGTCGGTATCGAACACGGCGTAGCGGGCGAGCGACTCGGCGGCATCGTCGAACGCGGTTTCCTCTCCGTTCGGCACGCGGATCGGCACCGCGAGATAGATCAACTGGTCCAGATGCTCGGGCCGGATCGTGAGCGGCGCGGGCGGGGGCGTGCTGCCCGGCGCGTCGAACGGCGTGCCGTCGGCGAATACGCCGCTGGCCGATTTGACGACTATCTTGCCGAGCGCCGGCGCCTCGGTATCGAGGCTGAAGTGGCTGAAACCGAAGAAAAACGGTGAGAGCGGCGCCGCGCGCTTGTGCGCATAGTGTTCGAGGTAGCGCTCCTGCTGCTGGAACAGTTGCGGGCGCATGAACAGTCCCTCGCTCCAGACGACCTTGTTATGCCAGCTCATGGTTTCATTCCGCCGTTCATGTCATTTTCCGGTTTCGGTGACCTTGATCGCATGGGTGTCCAGATCGATGGTCAGTTTCAGCTTCGGCGGCGAGAAGCGGTACCAGGCCGCATCCGGCGCGGGCGGCAGCCGGTAGACCGCGCGCCAGACCGCATTCGGCAAATCGCGGTAGGCCGCGACGATGCCGAGCGCGGTCGTCGCCGGATCGGCGTTGCGCCGGATCGTCCGGCGCTCGCCCGGGCGAAGCAGGAACCGCTCGCGCGTCACGAGATCGTCGGCAAGCACGGTCTTCTCCTGGTCCTGCAGCGTGAAGAAGTCGGCGGCGTCGAATGCGCCGTCGGTCTTCAGTTCATAGATGCTGACGACGATCGGCGCCGCTCGGTTTCGATCGTCCGGATTGACGGTAGGCGCGGCGTTCACGATCAGGTCGAGACGGATCGGTTCCTTCGGCTTGGGGGGGCCGTTCGCACACGCGGCGAACATCAGCGCGAACGCGACGACGGTAACGGAAGTGGGCGGGCGCATTCAGGTGCACGGTGCAGGAGGGATTCGATCGAAGGCGGGCGCTGCCCGGCGGGCGTCGTCGACGTTCGCCGGGCTCGCGACCCCGCCGCTCAAGCTTCCTTGTTGCCCTTGATGTCGAAGCTGGTCGTGACGGCGCCGCCGCTGCCGCCCTGCGCGTTCTGCACCACATACTCCTGCTTGACCTTCGCGAACGACAGCGATACCGTTTCGCGGCTGCGCTCCGCATCGGTCCTGCTGCCGGACGGCCGCACCCGCGTGACGATCACGTCGCTCATCGTGAGCTTCAGGTACTCGAGCGGATTGCCGCCGGCCTTGCGCATGACGAGCACGGCCTGGTCGACGTGCTTGCCGGTCAGCGCGTACTTCATCAGATTCGGGCTGGCGCGGTCGATCGCGTGTTCGAACGTGAGGTCCTTGACGCTCGCCTTGCCGGCGCCGCCGCCGCTGCCGGTGTGCATCGTGGAGGCCTGCTCGATTTCCCAGTCCCAGTTCAGGACTTCGATTTCGTCCTTGTGACTGTCGTCGAGCGATTCGCCGTTGATGCCGTCGATCTTCAAAAAAATATCCTGAGCCATGTCGTTGCTCTCTCATGTGGATGACAAAACAGCCGGTCTCGCGGGGCGCCGCGCGCGGTAAAGCCGCGATTCCGGCCAGTCGGGGACGCCGGCCTGCAGTGGTTCAGGCGGCTTCCTTGATCGACGGCAGCTTCGCAACCAGCCGCAGCGACACGGTCAGGCCTTCGAGCTGGAAGTGCGGCCGCAGGAAGAATTTCGCCTTGTAGTAGCCGGGGTTGCCTTCCGCCTCCTCGACGACCACCTCGGCGGCCGCGAGCGGTCGGCGGGCCTTCGTGTCCTGCGACGAGTTCGCCGGGTCCGCATCGACGTAGTTCATGATCCATTCGTTCAGCCAGCGCTGCATGTCCTCACGCTCCTTGAACGCGCCGACCTTGTCGCGCACGATGCACTTCAGGTAGTGCGCGAAGCGCGAGCACGCGAAGAGATAGGGCAGGCGCGCCGACAGGTTGGCGTTGGCGGTTGCGTCGGAATCGTCGTATTCGGCCGGCTTGTGCAGCGACTGCGCGCCGATGAAGGTCGCGTGGCCGGTGTTCTTGCGGTGAACGAGCGGGATGAAGCCGTTCTTCGAGAGCTCGGCCTCGCGACGGTCGGAAATCGCGATCTCGGTCGGGCATTTCATGTCGACGCCGCCGTCGTCGGTCGGGAACGTGTGGCACGGCAGGTTCTCGACCGTGCCGCCGGACTCGACGCCGCGAATCAGCGAGCACCAGCCGTACTGCCTGAACGACCGGTTGATGTTCACGCCCATCGCATAGGCGGCGTTCGTCCACGCGTAGCGGCGGTGATCGGCGCCGTTCGTGTCTTCCTCGAAATCGAACTCGTCGACCGGATTGGTCTGCACGCCGTATGGCAGGCGCGACAGGAAGCGCGGCATCGCGAGGCCGATGTAGCGTGCATCGTCCGTGTTGCGCAGCGAATTCCAGGACGCGTATTCGAGGTTCTGCGTGAAGATTTTCGTGAGATCGCGCGGGTTCGCGAGTTCCTGCCACGATTCCATCTGCAGCACCGACGGCGACGCGCCGGAAACGAACGGCGTGTGCGCGGACGCGGCCACCTTCGCGATCGAGCCGAGCAGGTCGACGTCCGGCGGCGTATGGTCGAAGTAGTAGTCGGCCATCAGGCAGCCGTACGGCTCGCCGCCGAGCTGGCCGTATTCCTCTTCGTAGATCTGCTTGAAGAGCGGGCTCTGGTCCCACGCCAGGCCCTTGTAGCGCCGCATCGTGCGGCGCAGCTCTTCCTTCGAGATGTCCATGAAGCGGATCTTCAGGCGCTCGTCGGTTTCGGTGTTCGACACCATGTGGTGCAATCCGCGCCACGCCGATTCGATCTTCTGAAAATCCTCGTGATGGAGGATCAGATTGATCTGCTCGGAGAGCTTGTGATCGATCTGCGCGATGATGGCGGCGATGCTCTTGTAGGCGTCGTCGCTGATCTTCGCGGACTGCTGCAGCGCCTGTTCGGCGAGCGTGCGGACTGCGTACTCGACGGCTTCGCGGGCCTGTTCGGTCTTCGGCTTGAACTCGTGCGTGAGTAGGCGCGCGAAGTCCGATGCCGGTTGCACTTCGGCGACGGGCGTCTGCGTTTGCGGTTTTTTCATGATTCGTTCCTCGGGGTTAGCCTGTTCGACCGATCAGATTGCGTCGTCCTCGCGACCCGCGGCATCCCCGGTGTCCGGTTCGCTCGTGAGCTGGGGTTTCGGTGCGGACGCGAGCGACTGGAGCAGCGCCTGGTCCTGCAGCAACTGGTTCACGAGCGCTTCGGCGCCCGACTTGCCGTCCATGTAGGTCTGCAGGTTCGCGAGCTGCGTGCGCGCCTCGAGCAGTTGCCGCAGCGGTTCGACCTTGCGCGCGATCGCGGCCGGCGAGAAGTCCTCGATGCTCTCGAAGGTCATGTCGACCATCAGTTGCCCGTCGTCCGTCAGCGTGTTCTGGACGGCAAACGCGGCGCGTGGCTTGATGGCCTTCATGCGCTCGTCGAAGTTGTCGATGTCGATATCGAGAAAGCGCCGGTCGGCCACGGCCGGCAGCGGCGTCACCGGCTTGCCGGACAGATCGGCGAGCACGCCCATGACGAACGGCAGTTCGACCTTCTTTTCCGAGCCGTAGACTTCGACGTCGTACTCGATCTGCACGCGTGGCGCGCGATTGCGCGCGATGAATTTTTGAGAGCTGCTGGATGCGGACATGCGTGACTCCATGGACGAGGGAAGGGATAGCAGGGTTAGTTCGCCTGCTCGACGAAAAGCGGCGCCGCCGGGGACGTGGCCGGGGATGTGGCGCGCTCCGCGTAACCGGGGCGGAAGGCGAGTGCCTCCAGCGCCGGCGCGGCCGGGTCCGCCACGCCGACGTCGATGCGCGCAAGCGCTTCTTTCGATCCGAACGCGTCGAGCCATAGCGCGCAGAGGCGCGGCAGCACGTGCTGCTCGATGAAGCCGATCAGCAGCCGGGCGCCGGTTTCCTGCACGAGGCACCGCCCGACGATGTAGTCGACGACCGCGTCGTCATACGCAAGGGCGATCCGATGGTTGTCGGCCATGCGCGTGACGACGCGATCCAGATGCAGGCGCACGATGCGCGAGAGCGCGCCTTGTTCGAGCGGTCGGTACGGCACGACGGTGACGCGCCCCAGAAACGCGGCGGGAAAGACCTTCAGCAGTTCGGGCATGAGTGCGTCGCGAAGGCCGGCGGCGTCCGGCGTGAGCGACGCGTCGGCGCACAGGCTCGCGCTCAGTTCCGAGCCGACGTTGCTCGTGAGCAGGATCGTCGTGTTGCGGAAATCGATGTAGCGGCCGTCGCCGTCTTCCATGTAGCCCTTGTCGAACACCTGGAAGAACATTTCGTGCACGTCGCGATGCCCTTTCTCGATCTCGTCGAGCAGCACGACCGAGTAGGGGCGGCGCCGCACCGCCTCGGTCAGCACGCCGCCCTCGCCATAGCCGACGTAGCCGGGCGGCGCGCCTTTCAGGCCGGATACGGTGTGGGCCTCCTGATACTCGCTCATGTTGATCGTGATCAGGTTCTGTTCGCCGCCGTACAGCGCTTCGGCAAGGGCGAGCGCGGTTTCGGTCTTGCCCACGCCCGACGGCCCTGCCAGCAGAAACACGCCGAGCGGTTTTTTCGGATCGATCAGGCCCGCGCGCGCGGTCTGCACGCGCTCGCCGATCTGGCGCAGCGCATCGGGCTGGCCGATCACGCGTGCTTCGAGGGTGGCGGGCAGCGTTCGCACGGCGGTGACTTCGTCGGTCACCATCCGGCCGACCGGAATGCCGGTCCAGTCGGCGACGATTTCCGCGACGATCGCCTCGTTGACTTCCGGGAACACGAGCGGCGTGTCGCCTTGCGACGCGGCGAGCACACGCTCGAGTTCGCGCAATGCCGGGGGGGACGTGGCGTCCGGCGTTTCTGTCGCCGGCTCCGGATCGCCGGCCAGCGCCGCTTCGCGCGCGGCGAGCAACGCCTGCGCCGCGTCGACTTGCGCTTTCCAGCGCGCGTCGACGGCCGCTTCCTCGGCCGATAGCGCCGCGATGCGCTCGCGGGCGGCCGCGACGGACTGGTCGGCCGCGAGGCCGATGCGCGCCTCCTGCCGGAGCAGATCGAGTTCGGTGCGCGCCGCTTGCAGACGCTGGCGGACGTCCTGCAGTTCGCGCGGCGCGGCATGCTGCGAGAGCGCCACGCGCGCGCAGGCGGTGTCGAGCAGGCTGATCGCCTTGTCCGGCAACTGGCGCGACGGGATATAGCGATGCGAGAGCTTCACCGCGGCGCGGATCGCTTCGTCGCGCACCGCGACACCGTGATGCCGCGAGAACATCTGCGCGAGGCCGCGCACCATATGGACCGCCGCCGGCTCCTCCGGCTCCGGCACTTGCAGCACCTGAAACCGGCGGGTCAGCGCGGGGTCCTTCTCGATGTGCCGTTTGTACTCGGACCACGTGGTCGCGCCGATCGTGCGGATCGTGCCGCGCGCGAGCGCGGGTTTGAGCAGGTTCGCCGCGTCTGCGGTGCCGGCCTGGCCGCCGGCGCCGATCAGCGTGTGGACCTCGTCGACGAACAGGATGACCGGCGCGGCGGATTTCGCGGCGGCTTCGAGCACGCCTTTTAGGCGCGCCTCGAATTCGCCCTTCATGCTCGCGCCGGCGAGCAGTGCGCCGACATCGAGGCTCATCAGCCGTACCTCGGCGAGCTTCGGCGGCACGTCGCCGGTTGCGATCGCCCGCGCCAGGCCTTCCACGACGGCTGTCTTGCCTACGCCCGCTTCGCCCGTGAGCAGGGGATTGTTCTGACGGCGCCGCAGCAGGACGTCGATCATCGTGCGGATTTCCTGCTCCCGGCCGACGACAGGGTCGATGCCGCCGTCGCGCGCGCGGGCGGTCAGGTCCGTGCAGTACTGCTCGAGGGGCGAGCCCTTCGATGCCGGAGGCATCGGATTGGATACCTTGCCGGGCGTAGCGGCGGAGAAATCGCTGTTGTCGTAGGGCGCGTCGGCGGCTTCCGGGGAACCGTCGATCCACGCGGGCAGCGCGTCATCGATTCCGTCCGGAGCAATCCTGCCGAACGCCGGAGAAATGGACAGCAGCACGCGGCGCAGGTCCGGCGTATGCACGAGCGCTGCCACGAGCCACGCGCCGCGGATGCGGCGGTCGTCGAAGCGCAGCGTCGCCAGCACCCATGCGCGCTCGATCGCCGATTCGATGTGATGCGAAAAATCGCTGATCGAACTCGCGCCGACGGGTAGCGCGGCGAGTGCGCGCGCCATGTCGCGATCCAGTGTGTCGCGATCGATTCCGGCGCACCTGACGATGCGATGGAGGTCCGAGTCGGCCTGCTGCAGCAACGGGTGCAACCAGTGGACCAGCTCGACATACGGGTTGCCGCGCAGCTTGCAAAAAGCCGTAGCCGACTCGATTCCCCTGAAGAGTGTGCCCCCGAGCTTGCCAAACAGCGCCTGACGCGAAATCGTCATGGACAGATCCTTTCCTTTGCTTGCCTTGTCATTTTTTTATTGCAGAAGGGTGCAAGTCGTTTCGCATGTTATCTAAATGTTTTGTATGCGTTATGTGAAAATTGTTTGATTGCATTGAATCGACTGACCTTGATCGAATTATTTTTGTGGGGTCGATCGTCCGTCAACTACCATAAATCGGTAACCAGTTTTGAGAAGCGAAACGGTAGCTCATTATGGAAGACGAATGGAAAATGTTAAAAATTGCAAACTCGATCCGATTGGTTATGGACAGCGGCGATCGTCCCGGCGCACACTGCTTTTACGCTTGCGTCGGACAGTGCGTGGCTCGTGGTGAAAACGGAACTGCGGCCATTGTTTTTTTGAGATGGAATTGATTAATTGGCCGAAGGCTTGCGTGCGGCATATCTGGTTTGCGAAAATCGGTTGACGTATTAAATCCGTTTCGACGGATGGCTCAGAGAAAATGGATGCCAGCGCCGCTTTTTTTAGTTAAGCCTTGCAATTAATCGGGTTCCCTATGCGCACTTTCAAACTGTTTCGCCGCAGCAAGCCGGATATGAAGTATGCCGAAGCGACGCCGCGGCGCGCCGACGCTTCGCCCGCGGCTGCCTGCGACGCGGACGCGCCGGTCATGGAAACGCTGCTGACCGGCTCGCCGGAAGCGGGCATGCGTGACGCGATGCGCGACGGCAACGCGGTGTTCGGCCTCATCGGCACGGCGATCTCGGCGGAAACGTTCGCTCGCCGGCAGGGTGAACACGCAACGGATGGTGCGATGGCGTCCGGCAGTCCGATCCAGGCGCGGGATCTGATGCATTCGCTGTACGAGCAGTACTGCGGAGCGCTTGAAGATCCGCAGGCGTCGCTCGCGAGTGACTGGCCGGCCCAAATGGCGATCGTGCGCAGGCCGCCGCCCGATCAGCCGGGCGACCGGCGCAAGGGGAGTGAGGCAGCCGAGGAGGCGGACTCGATCGACGCACTCGTGTCCGGCTCGTCCGTCTTCGACGACGTCTTCGGCTTGCTCAGGCCGGGCGATACGCCCGACCCGGCCGCGATGGAGCCGATTCCGGAGGTCCTGCGGCTTTTTGCGCCGGCCGAATATCACGCAGCGATGGCGCGCCGGCCGGGTAGCCTGCCGCCCGCGCTTGCCCGGCGGGAACACCAGACGCTCGCCATCGATAGTCCGCTGTCGGCGTCGGGCTCGACGTCGAGCCACGACGCGTCATGACGATGCCGATTCCCTCCGATTCGTTCTCCGCTGCCGGGGCCGGTCCGTCGCGCGATCCGCCGCTCGAGGCGAGGCTGGCGAGCATGGAGACGACAGTCCGGGCGCAGCCTGCGGTCGCGGAACACCGCTGGTCGCTCTTTCAGCTGCTTTGCGCGACGGGGCAATGGGAGCGCGCGGTTCAGCAGTTGCAGGTCCATGCGCGGCTCGTTGCACAGGAGGCGCAGGCAGCCCAGGCGTACCGCGATCTGATTCGCGCCGAGCGCTGGCGCGCCAGCGTGGTGGCCGGACAGGCGCGGCCCGGATTCGTGTTCGACGCGCCGCAGTGGGCCGGCGATTTGCTGGAGGCGCTGCGCCTCGCGTCGATCGGCAGGCTCGACGAGGCCGACCGCGTGCGGGAGCGTGCACTCGATCAGGCGCCACTCGTCGCGGCGCGCATCCCGCACGCGCTGTTCGACTGGATCGCCGATAGCGATTCGCGGTTCGGACCGGTTTGCGAGATCGTGACCGCCGGGCATTATCGCTGGCTGCCGTTTTCGGACATTTCCGCGTGGCACGTCGCGCGTCCGGCCAAGCTGCTCGATCTCGTATGGGCGCCCTGCGCGCTGAAGCTCGTCGACGGCAGCCTGATGCGGGGTTTCATGCCGGCGCGCTATCCGAGTTCGGAAGGCGGGCGAACGGGCGTCGGGCCAAGCGCGCGCCAGGAAATCGACGCGCTGCGCCTGGGCCGCAGGACGGTATGGCGCGAGGTCGGCCGTACCGGCGTGATCGCGCTTGGCCGGAAGACCTGGTCGACGAGCGCGGGCGACTTCGGCCTGTTCGAACTGGACACCTGCGAGTTCGGCGAGGGAGCGCTCGCGACCGACGCAATCGGCCAGGCAACGCATGAACCGGCACGCGAGGGGGACACCGATGGGCATGAATAAGAAGGGCGTGCCGGTGGCGGACAAGCGCAGCGACAGGCGCACGGACGACGACGGCATGGCGACGCCGCGCCGCGCGAACACGCATCTGCTGCCCACGCTGCTCGACCGCCTGCGCGACGATGCGCCCCAGCGCCAGACGGAGGCGCCCGGCGAATACGCAGTCACGCGCATGCAGATGCGCGGCATCGTCCAGCGGGACCTTGCGTTTCTGCTCAACACGATGAGCATCGAGGAGCACATCGACCGGGAACGATATCCGGAGGCGGCGGCGTCGACCGTCAACTTCGGCATGCCGCCGCTCGCCGGCGCGTTCATGGCCTCACGCAAGTGGGCCGAGATCGAGCGGATCATCCGTCGGGTGATTCGCGACTTCGAGCCGAGACTGATCGCGGAAACGCTCGTCGTCGCGCCATCGAAGGACACCGAGGCCGGTGAACGCGCCAACGTGCTGTCGTTCGAGGTGCGAGGGATGATCCGCATGGACCCCTATCCGCTCGAATTCATGGTCCAGAGCTCGCTCGATCTGGAAACGAGCCAGGTGAACATCACCGGCATGCGCGCGAGCTGACGCGCGGGCCGGCAAACGGGAATGCACAGTGGACCCGCGACTGCTCGACTACTACAACCAGGAACTGATCTACATGCGCGAGCTTGCCGCCGAGTTCGCGCAGGCACACCCGAAGATCGCGCGGCGCCTCGGCATGCAGGCGGGCGAAGTGGCCGACCCGTACGTCGAACGGCTGATCGAGTCGTTCTGCTTCATGGCCGCGCGCATGCAGATCAAGCTCGACGCGGAGTTCCCGCGCTTCACGGGCCGGCTGCTGGAAGTGCTGTATCCGAACTACGTGGCGCCCACGCCGTCGATGGCGGTCGCGCGCCTTTATCCGAGCCGCACGGAAGGCAATCTCGCGGACGGGTTCCGCATCGCGCGCGGCACCGCCTTCACCGCGCGCGTGCCGGCCGGCGAGAAGACCGCCTGCCAGTTCCGCAGCGGCCAGGATGTGACGCTGTATCCGCTGGAGATCGCCGAGGCGCGGCTGACGGGCATTCCGCCCGACATCCCCGCGCTCGACCGCTATGTGCCGGCCAGCACGCAGGTGCGCGGCGCGCTGCGCCTGCGGCTGCGCACGACCGGCAACGCCTGCATGGCCGATCTGAAGGGGCTCGACCGCTTGCCGCTGTATCTGGCGGGCGACGACCAGGTCGCCTCGCATCTCTTCGAACTGCTGCACGCCGCCGGCGTCGCGACGATCACGGGGGCGCCCGGTGAATTCGCCACGCCCGGCCAGCCGCTCTCGGCCGTCACGGTCAATGCGGTCGTCCACGAAGGGCTCGGCGCCGACCAGAGCCTGCTGCCGCTCACATGGTCGAAGTTCCACGGGCACAACCTGCTGCATGAATACTTCGCGTGTCCAGGGCGGTTCTACTTCTTCGCTTTGACCGGACTCGAGGCCGGATTGCGCCGCGTGACCGGCCGGGAGGTCGAGATCGTCGTGCTGCTCGACCAGTCGACGGAGCGGCTCGCGAACGTCGTCGATGCATCGCGCTTCGCGCTGTTCTGCACGCCGGTGATCAACCTGTTTCCGCGCCACACGGACCGGATCGAACTGTCGTCGGGGCAGACGGAATTCCGTCTGGTGCCGGCTCGCCTGGCGCCGCTCGACTACGAGGTGTTTTCGGTGGAGGCGATGTACGGGCAGGTCGCGGCCACCTCCGCCGAACTCGAGTTCCGGCCGCTTTATCAGACGCTGAACAACGACGAGCACAATCATGGCCGATATTTCTCGACACGGCGCGAGCGCAGGCTCGTGTCGGAATCGGCGCGCCGCTACGGCACGCGTACGCCCTATGTCGGCACGGAGATGTTCGTGTCGATCGTCGACCAGAACGAGGCGCCCTATGGCGAGGACATTCGCTACCTGTCGGTCGATGCGCTGGTGACGAACCGCGATCTGCCGAGCCTCGTGCCGCGCGACGGCGTGCGCGACCTGATGGTGGCCGAATCCGCGCCGCTCGAAAGCGTCGGACTGATCCGCGCACCGAGCGTGCCGAAGGCGCCGTATGCGGAGCGCGAGATGGCCTGGCGGCTGATTCGCCAGTTGAACTTCAATTACCTGCCGCTCGACGAGCTCGATCACCGTGCCGGCGGCCAGGGATTGCGCGATCTGCTGCGGCTGTTCCTGACGGGCGACGAGGCCGACAACCGGCGGCAGATCGAAAGTCTCGTCGGCGTGAAGACGCGGCCGGTGACGCGCAAGCTGCCGGGTGCGGGCCCGCTCGTCTTCGGGCGCGGTGTCGAATGCTCGCTGACCGTCGACGAGCCGGGGTTTTCCGGGGTGAGCCCGTACCTGTTCGGCGTGGTGCTCGAACACTACCTGGCGCGGCATGTATCGATCAACGTCTTCACGCAGACCGAGCTGCATTCGATACAGCGCGGCCGCATCGCGCGCTGGCCGGTGCGCATGGGCGCGCGGGGGGGAGCCTGATGGCGCACGTCATGCTCGAGACCGTCGTGCGCGATACGGCGCTTTCGTCGCAGTTGCTCGAGCGCCTGCGGGCCGAACCGTGGCGCTACAGTTTTCTGACGCTCTTGCGGCGCATCGGCGCGGACCCCCGCATCGATCCGGTCGGCACTGCCAGGCGCCCGCAGGCGGAGCCGTTTCGACTCGGACAGCAGCCGAGCCTCGCCTTCGCGCCACGCGAAATCGCGAGCGTCGGCGAGGCGGGCGGGCGGGTCAAGGTGCGCCTGTTCGGTCTGGGCATGCTGGGGCCGAACGGGCCGCTGCCCATCCATGTGACGGAGATCGCGCGCGATCGCGAGGAGAGTCGGCGCGACGCGACGCTCGGCCATTTCCTCGACATTTTCCATCATCGCTATCTGACGCTGCTGTACCGCGCATGGGCGTCGGCGCAGGCGGCCGCGGGTCTCGACAGGCCGGGCGACGAACGGTTTTCCTTCTATATCGCGAGTCTCACCGGTCAGGACACCGGCGAGATCGGCCGCCGTCCGCTGCCCGCGCATGCGCGTCTGTCGGCGTCGCCGCATCTGGTGCGCGAGGCCCGCAACCCGGATGGCCTGCGGATGACGCTCGCGCGGTACTTCGGCGTGCCGGTGACGATCGAGGAAAACGTGTTTCACTGGATTCAGGTGGACCCGCTCGAGCACAGCTATCTCGGCAAGCCGGGCGCTTCGTCGATCATGGCCGAAGGTGCGATGCTCGGCGAACTGGTGCCGGACCGGCAGCACAAATTCCGCATCGTCGTCGGGCCGCTCGATATCGACGCCTACCTGCGCTTCACGCCCCAGGGCGAAGACTTGCCGCGGCTCGTCGAATGGGTGAGGGCATTTGTCGGCTACGAGTTCGAATGGGAGCTGGAGCTGCGCATCAAACCGAACGGTGCGCCGCCGGCGGTGATGGGCGGGCCGCAACAGCTCGGCTGGTCGGGGTGGCTGGGCCGCTCGCCTTCGGGGGAGCCCGTCACGGGCATGCGTTTCGAACCCGAGCGGTATGCGGACCGATTCGTTCGTGATGCCGACCGATCCGCCCGGTCACCTGGCGTATGAGGAGAGCCGATGAGCGACAACAAGAAACATGCCGGCAAGCCTGCGTCCGCCCGGACGCCCAAGACTCACGACTGGATGGCGCCAGTCGATCCGGCCGCTCCGTGCGGGGCGGATCTTGAATACGATCCCGAATTCGTCGTGCTGTCGGCGAAGGCCGCTCCGCGGGCGGAAGCCCAGTATGGCGACTTCGTCGGATCGCCGGAGCCCGTGAACTGGAGCGACGTCGATCGCGACTGCCGGCGGCTGATGATGCGCAGCAAGGACATGCGTCTCGCGGTTCTGTTCACCCGGTGCCGCACCCGGCTCGCCGGTGCGACGGGACTCGCGGAAGGCGCCGGCCTGCTTGCCGCATGGCTCGCCGCGTTTCCGGACGCGATTCACCCGCAGCCCGACGTCGACGCGGACCGCGATGCGGCGCTGGAGATCCGGAAGAATGCGCTGCAGGCGCTGACCGACGCCGACGGCCTGCTGGCGGACGTGCGGGAGATCGCATTGACCCGGTCGACCGCGATTCGCCTGCAGGTGCGCGACGTGGAGCGTGCGTTTGCGCAGCCGCGCCCGGGCGACGCGCTTGCGCCGGAGTCGGTCGTGCGCCAGCTCGACGAACTGCAAGCGCAGCAGCCGGCCATCCTCGCGGGCTTCGACGAAGCGCTCGCGAGCGTCGGCGCGATCGACGCATGGAGTCGCGAGCATCTCGGCGAATATGCGCCCGACTTGTCGGCGCTCGCAGCGCTGCTTCGGCATGTCGCGGGTCGGAGCGTGCGCTCGGGCGGCGCGGTCCCGGCGGCCGCGCCCGCCGCCGCCGCCCCCGCCGCCGCGCTGTCGACGCGCAAGGAGGGGCGCACGCAAGCGGACGAATCGCCGCCGGCGCTTGGCGGAGGCGCTGCGGCACGGGTTGCCGGCTCGATCGGACACGGTGCGATCGCGATGCCGGCCGATCGTCACGCCGCACGCGAGTTGATCCGGCAGGCGCGCGAGTGGTTCGAGCAGCATGAGCCGAGCAGCCCGATTCCGGTGCTGCTCAGGCGTGCCGAGTATTTCGTGGGAAAACGTTATGCGCAAGTGGTGCAGGCGATCCCGGTCGAGCTGCTTGCGCAGTGGGGCGGCGACGAGTCCTGATCGCGCATGCGCGCGACGGACGCAGGACAAGGCGATTCACCGATCGATAGCGTTTCCGGAGGAGTTCAGTCATGCCGAATTTTCCCGCCGCCCGTACCGTCATGGTGAGCGGCCCCGCATTGCCGGTGTCGCCCGTCGGCGAGCCAGCGCTTCAACTGAGTGCCGTCCACGGCAATGAGACGTTATCGGAGATCTACGCGTACACGCTGGACTGCTTGACGCCGCCGGACCTGACGCTGCCGGACGAACAGGCCGCGAACCTCGACCTGAAGGCGATGATCGGCAAGGAGCTGACCGTGACCGTCCAGCTCGAGGGAATGGGCGCGTTCGTGCCCGGCATGCCGGGGCTGTCCGGCGCGGCCAATATCGGCGAAGGCAAGCGCGAGATCAGCGGCATCGTGACCGGCGCGAGCTTCGAAGGCCAGTTGAACCGGCAGTGCCGATACCGGCTCACGATGCAGCCGTGGATCTATCTGGTCGACCAGCGCTCGGACTATCGGATTTTCCAGAACAGGACCGTGGAAGAGATCGTCGACGAAGTGCTGAACGCATACTCGTACTCGTACGACAAGCGGCTGAGCGGCCGGTATCCGAAGATGGCCTACCAGGTGCAGTACGGGGAGACGGATTTCGCATTCATCCAGCGGCTGATGCAGGAGCATGGCATCTACTGGTTCTTCGAGCACTCGAACAAGGTGCACCGGATGGTGCTCGTGGATCATCTGGGCGCGCACAAGCCGGTGGAGAGCGCCGCGTATCGCACGCTGCGGTACTACCCGCCCGGACACAAGATCGATATGGAATATATCGACGCGTTCAATACGGCGGAGCGCATCCGGCCCGGCCGCTGGACCACGAGCGATTTCGATTTCGAGCAGCCGAAGGCGCGCCTCGGCGTCGAGAACGCGCTGCCGCAAGACACGGCGCACAACGGACTCGAACGATACGAATGGCCGGGCGACTACACGGACCCGGCGCTCGGCGAGCACTTTGCCCGGGTGCGGATGGAGGAAGTGCGCGCGCAAGGCGAGCGCGCGTCGGGCGGCGGCAATGTGCGCGACGTCGTGTGCGGCACGACGTTTACGCTGGAGGGCCATCCGCACGCCGGCGCGAACCGGGAGTACCTCGTGCTCGGCGCGTCGTTCACGGCCACGGAAACGCAGGGGGCGGCGGGCCAGGGCGAATACCGGATCAGCACGTCGTTTGCCGTGCAGCCCGCCACCACGGTGTTCCGGCCACCGCGCACGGTGCGCAGGCCGCGCACGCGCGGGCCGCAGACGGCGGTCGTGACCGGTCCGCCCGGGCAGGAAATCTGGACCGATCAGTACGGTCGGGTCAAGCTGAAGTTTCATTGGGACCGCTCACCCGTTCGCGATCACAATGCGTCGTGCTGGGTACGGGTGTCGTATGCATGGGCGGGGAACAGCTACGGGGGCATCAACATTCCGCGGGTGGGTTCGGAAGTGATCGTCGATTTCGAGAACGGCGATCCGGACCGGCCCATCGTGACCGGGCAAGTGTACAACGCGTTGCACATGCCGCCGTGGGCGCTGCCGGACAATGCGACGCAAAGCGGGATGTTGAGTCGCACGCCGGCCGGCGGCGGCGAGAACGCCAGCATGCTGCGCTTCGAGGACAAGGCCGGTGAGGAGCAGGTCAAGCTGCATGCGCAGCGCAATTACGACGTGTCGGTGGAGCGGGACTCGACGATTGCCGTCGGGCGCAAGCACCTGACGCTGGTGGGGCTGGATTTGCCGCCGGTGCCGTCCACCCGGTCGCCGCTGGATCGACTGATCGAGGTGCTGCGACTGGGCGGCGCGCCACGTCCCGCTTCTCCGGCGCAACAGCCGGCGGCCCAGCAACAGCAGCGGCAGCAACAGCAGCAGCAACAGCAGCAGCAACAGCAGCAGCAACAGCAACCCTATCAACAACTGAAACGACAGCGTCAGATGCAACCCGCCGGCGCGATTCAGGCGCTTGCCGCGAACGTGACGAAGGCGCTGCAGGACATCGTGGCCGTGCTCACCAGCCCGTCCGCAACCGCATCGGTGAGTGCGGTGCAAGGCGCGTCCACGGCCGTGGTGTTCGGAGACTCGACAGGCGTGAACGTCGGGCACACCGTGACGGTCACCAGCGGAAACGCCAGTACGCAAGTCAATGGAACGAAAGTGACGCAAACACCGAACAACGTCTCGTTGTTCGGTACGAATACGACTCTCAGCGGATTCAGCACCGGTCTCACCGGGTCGAATGTCGACACGAAAGGACTGAGTGTTGCGACGACTGGCGCGAGTATCGCGACGACTGGACTGAGCGTCAGCAGCACGGGGATCGCGGCCAGCAAAAAAACGCAGGACGTGGAAATCATCACTGGAATCAAAATAACTTTTTGAGCGAAGCCGCTTCCAGCATCAGAGCGCCGAATGAAGATCATCAAACCCTTCAGAATGAGTCCGCTGACCCGCCTCTATCGCATGCATGGAGAAGAGCATCTCGGCGTCGCCGCGCTCATGGCCGCGACGCTGGGCGACGATCCGCAACTGCTGACGGACTCGGAACTCTGGGAACTGGCCGGCGACGAACTGGGCGGCTATACGCTGGACCTGGCGTTGCCGAAGGCGTGTCCGGAATTTCTCGTCTCCGGATATGCGTACGGAAAATATGCCGAAGAACCGGGCGGCGGAACATGCGAGGTCGGCATCCATATCGCCGGCATCGAAAAACGGCTGCGGGTATCCGGCGACCGGCAATGGGACGGCATGCGCGCCACCGCGCCGCGGCCTTTCGGGCGACTGGCGCTCGACTGGCCATTCGCATACGGCGGCGCGGGTTGCGCGGACAATCCCCGAGGCCGGGGGGCGGAGCCGTCGCGGGATGCCGTGCGCTATCTGCCCAATATCGAATACTTGCACAGCCCGATGCGCTTCCCGGACGAACGTCCCATGCCGGCGGGCTTCTGCCCGATCGACGCGCAGTGGCCACAGCGCGCCGGCCTGTACGGCGAACTCGATCGCCAATGGCTGGAGGAAGATTGTCCGGGTTTCCCGCGCACGCTCGATCCGCGCTATTTCAACATTGCGCCGGCGGATCAGCAATTGGCCGCGCTGTCCGAATTTCCGGACGGCGCGACCTACGAATTGATGCACCTGCATCCCGAACATGCATGGCTGAGCGGACGCCTGCCGGCGTTGCGCGCCAGATCGTTCGTCATCCGTAACGGTAGCGATACGCCGGAAGAAATTCCGATGCGACTGACGACCGCATGGTTCATTCCGCATCGCGAGCGTGTGGTGATGATCTATCACGGCGTCGCGACCATCCGGCAGTTCGACGCAAGCGACGTCCACGCGTTGCTGTTCGGTGCGGATTCGAGCTGGCAGCCGAGGCCGGTCGAGTGGTATCGCCAGGTGATCGAGTGGCGCACGCGACACGAGAAGGCGGCGTTATATGCGCTGCGCGACCGGGATCTTTTGCCCGAAAGCTATGTGTCGTCCGAACTTCCAGCAATGTCCGGCGCGGTTTCGCAAAGCGCGAGACAACGGCTGCTGCGAGATCAGTTGAGCGTATTTCCGAACGCCGGCGAGGCGGAGGCGCCCCGTCTGGATCAACTCGTCGAGTTCGTCGAGCGCCACGAAGCGCTGGCCGACGAGAAGCGCGCGGGCCTGGAGGAAATGCGGCAGGATCTTTCGTCTGACGAAGCATTTTCGGCGGCGGGGCGGCGTGGTCCACCGGCCAGTACGGCTCCCCTTGAAGGCGACGTTGCACGGGGGAGCCCGGCTTCGACAGATTCGCCGGGCACGCCGCAAACGCCGCGCGATGCGGACAAGGATCTTCGTCAGCTCTACTTGCAATCGGCGCAACATCAAGACGCGCCGGCGCGGCTGGACGAGGCCGCCTCGAAGTCACGCCGCGAATTCGTCAACGCGGCCGTCGCGGCAGGACGATCGCTGGACGGTGTCGACCTGACCGGCGCGGATCTTTCCGGGATGAATCTGCGCGGCGCGCGGCTCGCCGGCGCGCTGTTCGAAAACGCCGATCTGAGCGGCGTCGATCTGTCGGGCGCGGTATTGAGCCGCACAGTGCTGGTGCGTGCCAGCCTGAGGCGGACGACCTTCAGCAACGCGGATTTGACGGGAGCGAACCTCTCTCTGGCGGATTGCGAACAGACGGATTTCTCCGGCGCCAACTTGAGCGATTGCATATTCGAGCGCGTGAGCCTGCGACACTGCCGCTTTAATGGCGGCATCCTGGCGAACACGCGATTCGATGACTGCCGATTCCGCGCCATCGATTTCATTCAGGCCACGCTGCACAGCCTGATCTTCATCGATCAATCCTTCGAGGACGTGGACTTCTCGGGCGCGACGATCCGCAAGATGCTGCTGATGAACTGCGCGCTCGTCAACGTGCGGTTTTCGGCGGCCAGCATCGAGGGATTCGGGATTCTCGAGGCGCAGGCGCAAGGGCAGCTTCGTTTCGACCGCGCGAACGTGGTCAAGGCATGTTTTATCCAGCACTGCGACATGAGGCGCGCCGATTTTTCGTTCGCGATCCTGAGAGAAGTCAATTTTCGCGAAACGAATCTGGGAGAGGCCGATTTCAGCGGCGCGCGCATCGGCAGTTGCGATTTTACCGACGCCGCCCTGCGGGCCGCCAATTTCCGTGGCGCGAAGGTGGACGGGAGCGACTTTGTTCGTGCCGATTTCACCGGGGCCGATCTCCGCAGCGCCGATCTCATCGCGGCCGGTCTGCGTGGCGCGACACTGGACGGTGCCGATTTGCGCCGGGCCAATCTGTTCCGCGCCAACCTCTCGCAAATTCTGGCCGACGCCGATACTCGATGGGAAGAGGCTTATCTCAACAAGGCGATGCGGTTCCCGCTGGCGGAGGCGCGCACATGAGAGCGAACGCGGAACAGGTGCGCGAGACGATCGGCCGTGGTCTCGCGGTCAGGGACGTCGTGATCGATTCGGAAAACCTGGGCGGGCACGATTTCTCCGGGGGCGTGTTCGAGCACGTTCAATTTATCGACGTGTGCATGAAGCGCGTGCAATTCGTTGAGGCCGTTTTCAACGAATGCCTGTTTCGCGGGAGCGACATGCAGCACGCGGATTTATCGAATTGCATATTCGAAAAATGCCGTCTTGACGATGTCTGCCTGTCGGGAAGCAATCTTCAGGGATGCACGATGCGTTCGACTCATGCCGCCGGCGCGGATTTTTGCGGCGCGCACGCGAATGGCTTCAACTGCATGACGAGCGACCTCAGCGATTGCAGGTTTCATGACGCGCGTATCGAATCCTCGTTGTTCTGCGAGACGCGGTTGGATCGTGCCGATTTCACCGGGGCCATCGTCGGCAAGACGGTCTTCTACCAGCTCGATCTGAAACAGACGATTTTTGTCGACGCGACGTTCAACGCCGCCGTCTTTGCCGAATCCAGTCTTGCCGGCCAGCGTTTGCGCGGTCAACGGATGCATCGCTGTCAGTTCGCCCGCGCGGATCTCGCCAACGTCGACTTCACGGCGGCAAGCCTGGCGTACTGCAATTTCCAGGCAGCAAACCTGTCGGGGGCGCGACTGGACGAAATCGACGCGCCGTACGCCATTTTCTTCGAGGCCGACGTGCGGGACGCCGTTTGCCGCGAGGCCGCGTTGCGGAACAGCATATGGGTTCAGGCTGACATCCGGAATGTCGACTTCACCGGCTCAACGCTGGAGCGCGCCATGCTTCAACACGCGCGATGCAATGGCTCGCGTTTTTCACGGACGAGTCTGGAAGGTTCCGATTTTTCCTACGCAGATCTGACCGAAGCCGTATTTGACGGAGCCGGCTTTGCCCGGACCGCGTTTCATGGTGCGACGGCGCCTGACATGGCGTGGCGCGACCATCCGGGAGCGATGGATTGCGATCCGGAATTGTCGGATGCGCAAGCGTGGTCGCGGCAAAGGGACGAACGCGACCCGCACGACCACCATTGAGTGCCGGACGGACGTGGCGTCGAGCCGGCGATGGCCTGCTCGGTTGCTTTGCCCGACTCGAAGGTTTCCATGTCGCCGCTTTCGGGTTCGCCGCTTAACGGATTAACGCCTTAACGGATGCGTCGGAACGTCTCGTGCCGGTCCATCTTTATTCAGTCATCCAGAATTGAAGGAAAGAAGATGAATTCAATGACAGCGGAATTACACGCGAATCTGTCGCCCGATACGCTCGAGAAAGCGGCCACCGTGGTCGGCGTACTGCCCGACGGCGTGTTCCTCGTGGCATGCGAAGGCGCGAAGATGCGTTGCCGGCGCGCCTTCAGCTGTCTGGTCGAACCTCGAACCGGCGACCGCGTCGCCATTTCCCGAGCGGACAGCCGATGCATCTACGTGACCTCGATCCTGGCGCGCCCGGACGCGGATGGCGTGCACATTCGCGTCCACGGCGACCTCGTGCTGGAATCGACGCAAAGCGTTCATTTGAAGAGCGGCGACGCCCTCTGCCTGACGAGTCGCGAGCATGTGTCGATAAAGGCGGAGCGACTCGCGATGTCGGCGCAGGAGGCGTCGTTGTGCTCCGATAGAACGACGCTGACGAGTGCGGAACTCCATGGCCGGCTCGGGAAGGTTCGACTGATTGGCAAGATACTGGAGATGGTGATGGACCACGTCGCGCAATCCTGCCGAAGCAGCTTCCGTGCCGTGGAAACCGTCGAGCATCTGCGGGCCTCGCATATCGATCACGCCGCGACCGGGAGCATGCGTCTGCACGCGAAGCATGCGTTGCTCACGGCCGAGAAGCTGACGAAGATCGATGCCGGACAAATCCATCTCGGTTAGGGGGAATCGATCATGAATTGGGTGAATTCGAGCGCGGACGGCTACAACACGGCCACGAGCGTCAACCATACCCCGCCGGTGGGTGCGCCTGTCTCCTATCCCAATCGGGCCGAGCGTGCAGGCGCCATACCGAATGTCTCCAACGTCTACGTGGGCGCTGGCCCCATTCACAATGTCGCGACGATCATCCCGGCATCGAGTGGCGACGGAGGGGGCGCGATGGGCGGGGTAGCGTCGGGAACCGTGTCAGGCGTCTCCCGTAACCCCCAGGGGTCAACCAAGGCGCTGGTTGCCGGCATGCCGACTACCCGCATGACTGACCCGACGCAGCAAAATACGGGCAATACGGTTGGCTCGGGCAGCTCGCCCAGTCAGACGCACGTGCTGATTCTGAGCTGACGAGGATCGATGGGCGGCGTGGCGTCACGCGCCTCCCGTCTTTCCGAGGACGCAGCCGAAGCGGTGGTTGCGGTCGCGTCGACAAACGGCGCGACTGATCCGGCGCAGCAAAATGCCGGCAACGGCGTCCGCCAATGCAGCTCGCCCGGCTGGCTGCTCGAGCAGGCGCGATCGTCAGCGCCCATCCTCCGGCACGTGACGCGCAAACGACGCGCCGGCAACGCGGTCACTGCCGCGGATTCGCGGCCGTCTTCGCAAACGCGCCGCGCACCTCGAAGCCGATCGCATCCGCGACGTTGCCGCGCGCGTCGACGAGCTCGAGCCGGTGCGGTCCCGGCCACGGCATCCACGCCACCCGGTCGCCGTGTCCGATCACGTTGCCGTCGAGCCGCCACGAGAACCGCGCCGCGCGTCCCGCGGCGCGCTCGAACCAGATGCGCTGATGCTTCGGCGGAATGTCCGGGTCGATCGCGAAGATTGTTCCGTCGGTCGGCGCGCCGATCGTGAGCGGCGTGCGCGGCCCGTCCTTGCCGGGCGTCACGGGCGCGGCGAGCCGCACCGTATCGAGCGCGGTGCCGGCGAGAAACCACTCGCTGCGCGCGGGCTCGACGTCGCGGTCGAACGCGATGCGCCGCTGCTCGACGCCCGCGGGCGGATGCGGCGCGCGGCCCGCGAGATCGCGGTGCAGGTAGCCGACGACCGCGGCCCATACGGGCGCCGCGCCCGTCACGCCCGACACGTCCCACATCGGCGAGCCGTCCGCGTTGCCGACCCACACGCCGACCGTGTAGCGCGACGTGTAGCCGACAGCCCAGTTGTCGCGCATGTCCTTGCTGGTGCCGGTCTTGACGGCCGAGAAGAAGCGTGTCGCGAGCGGGCTGTCGAAGCCGAACGTGCGCACGCGCGCGTTGTTGTCGGCGAGGATGTCCGTGACGATGTAGCTCGCCGCCTCGCTGAACACGCGCGTGCCGGACGCGGCGCGGGCGGGCGGCGCGGCCGGCTTGGAAGCCGCCGCCGTGGATACGGTCGACTTGGAGAAGGCCGCCGCGGAAACGGCCGCCGTGGGAACGGCCGCCGCAGGCACGTCGACGGTCGCGCGCGCGACGCCGCCGTTCGCGAGCGCGCGATACGCATTGGCGAGCGACAGCAGCGTGACGTCGGCGCTGCCGAGCGCGAGGCTGAAGCCGTAGTAATCGCCTTCCTCGGCGAGCGGCAGCCCGAGCGCGGTGAGCGTGCGGGCGAAGCGGTGCGGCGTCACGAGCACGAGCGTGCGCACGGCCGGCACGTTGAGCGAGCCGCCGAGCGCGGTGCGCACGCTGACCCAGCCCTTGAAGTGCTTGTCGTAGTTCTGCGGAATGTACAGGCCGCCGCCGGTGGCGAGGTCGATCGGCGCGTCGTCGAGCAGCGACGCGGCGGTCAGCCGCTTCTCGTCGATCGCCTGCGCATAGAGGAACGGCTTGAGCGTCGAGCCGGCCTGGCGCGGCGCGAGCACCGCGTCGACATCGCGCGCGCTCGACAGCGCGCCGGATGAGCCGACCCACGCGCGAATCTCGCCGCTTGCGTTGTCGATCACGACGACCGCGCCGTCCTGCACGTTGCGTCGATGGGCGGGCGCGTCGAGCTCGGCCAGCGCGCGCGTGAGCGTGTCGCGCGCGAAACGCTGCAGCGGCGCGTCGAGCGTCGAGCGGACGCGCGCGCCCGCGCGCGGCTTGACTTCGGCGGCGACGCGCCGCGCGAAATGCGGCGCGAGCGCGTCGCCATCGTCGCACACGGCGTTCGACGGGCCCGAGGTCACGAACCGCACGTATCCGTCGAGCGGTGCGCACGGCTGCGCGGCGCGCATGTCGCGCAGGATCCGGCATGCGCGCTCGGCGACCTTCGCGGCGGATGCGTTGGGCGCGCGCACGAGCGCGGCGGCGACCGCCGACTCGCGGATGTCGAGCCCGGACGGCGCCTTGCCGAAGAGCGCATGCGACATCGCGTCGAGCCCGACCGTCTCGCCGCGGAACGGCACGAGGTTCAGGTACGCCTCGAGGATCTGGTCCTTGCGCCAACCGCGTTCGAGCCGCAGCGCGTTCATCGCCTGCACGGCCTTCTGCGGCAGCGAGCGCTGGCCCGAGCGGCGCGGCGCGTTGCTCAGGAGGCCGGCGAGCTGCATCGTCACCGTCGACGCGCCGCGGGTGCGCCCGTTCCACAGGTTGCCCCACGCGGCGCCCGCGATGCCGCGCCAGTCGACGCCGCTATGCGCGTAGAAGCGCTTGTCCTCGGACACGACGATCGCTTCGCGAAACGCGGGCGATACGTCGGCGAGCGCGATCCAGTCGCCGCGCCGCTCAGCGAGGTCGACGCGCGTGCGCGCGAGCGGCGTGCCGTCGCGCGCGAGCAGCACCCAGTCGGAGCCGCGCCAGTCGCGCCGCACGTCGTCGTAGCTCGGCAGCGCGTGCGCGACGAGCGGCGCCGCGAGGATCACCGCGAGGATTACCGCGACGAGCGCGCGGCGCGCGGCGGGCGGCACGCGCGGTCGCGGCGCGGGGCGCGACGTGGATGGCGCTGCGGGGGGCGATGCGAACCCGTTCATCGCCCGCTCACGGCTTGCCCGCATCGGCCGGCTTGACCGTGACCGGCGGATTCGGCCACAGCCCGTACACCGACGGCGCGTACAGCGCCTCGACGCGCGTCGGCGGCAGCCCGAACGTGCCGACGCTGTTCAGGCGCACCGTGAACTCAACCGTGAATTTGCCCTTCGGCAGGTAGTCGTAGTACGCGCGATAGCCGTCGAAGTCGCGCTCGACGAACGCGGGCCATGCGCCGTCGGGCGACTTCTCGCCTTGCGTCGCGGCTTCGGAATCGCGGCCGAGGCCGGAGCCGAGGATCGTCGCGCCGGACGGGATCGGATCGTTGACGACGACCCACGTCATGTCGCTTTGCGCGTCGACGTCGATGCGCACGCGCAGCACGTCGCCGCGCGTGAGCACGCCCTTGACCGCGGGCGACACCGGCGTGACGGTCTTCGCGATCCGGTAGCCGGCGGCGAACGGCGCGCGCAGCGGCACCGCGGCGAGGCTCTCGATCGTCGCCCATGGGCGGCCGCTGCCTTCCTGCACGACGGAGAGCGTGCCCGGCGCGCGTGCGGCGCGCGGCCACGGCAGCATCACGCTGCGTGCGGCGGCGGACCGCGTCGCGGCGGTCGCCGATGCTGCGGCGGTCGATATCGCGGCCGTCGATGCTGCCGCGGTCGATACCGCGGCGGTTGACGCCGCGACGGCCGTTGCCGGGGCAGCCGTTGCCGCGCCCGCCGCGGCTGCCGGCTGTGACCACGCGATCGAGCGCGTGTCGGCGCCGAGCGTCACCTTCGTCGTGCCGGCCACGGGCGCGCGCTCGTAGGCGCGCGAGAAGCGCTCGACCGCAAGCAGGCCGAGCGCGTTCGCGGTCGTCGTCTGCCATGCGCCGTTGCGTTGCAGCGCGAGCAGGCCGGCCGTCACGCGCGGCATCTCGTCCTGCCAGCCCGCGTCGCCCGCGAACGCGAGCGCGAGCCGCGCGGCGTTGGTCTCGTTGCTCGTCATCAGCCACCACAGATCGTCGTCGCGCGCGGTCGAGAACGCGAGCTGCGTGCCCTGGTACGTGAGCCGCGCACGCAGGATCTGCGCGGCCTGCGCGCGCTTCTCGTCGCGTTGCGGGATGTCCTTCACGCGCGAGAGGATCGCGTGATAGTCGATGACGGCCGACGTCGGCCACTGATTCGGCGCGATCTCGATCGAGCCGAGCATCCGGCCTTGCGCGGCGCCGTAGCGCGACAGCGCCTCGATCGCCGCGAGCTTGCGCAGGTCGCGGTCCTGGCGCGGCGCCCATGTGTCGCGCTCGATCCGGCCTTCGACGAAGCGCGCGAGTCCGGATTCGAGCTGCGTGCGCACGTCCTCCGGCAGCGCGAAGCGCGCATCGAGGCGGCCCGCCTCGTCGGCGAGGACGAGCAGGTACGCGGACAGCGACGGGCTGCCTTGATGCGCATCGTCGGACGACGGCGGAAAGTAGCTCGCGAGTCCGTCGCGATCGAGATAGACCGGCAGCCGCGCGGTCAGCGCCTGCCATTGCGCCGGATCGCGCAGGCCGATCGCGCGCGACGCCTGCTGTTCGAGACAGCGGTACGGATAGCGCTCGAACCAGCGGCGCACGCCCGGCAGGCCGTCGGCGAGCTTCGACTGCAGCGACACGGCGATGCCGCCGCGCGGCGCGCCCTGCGCGTTGGCCGCCGCGCCGGCGGGCGGCGCGACGGGCAGGGTCAGCGTGCCGTCGACTTGCGCGAGCGTCGCCTGCTGGACCGTCACGGGCAGCGCGGGCACGACCTTCTGCGTGAGCGCGAGCGCATCGGCCGCGCGCTTGCCGCCTTGCTCGGCCGCTTCGATGCGCCAGCTCAACGCTCCCGCCGCGTCGATCGCCTGCTCCGGCACGGTGACGGTCCACGCGATTTCCCGCGCGGCATCGGGCGCGAGCGAGACGGTCTGCGGCGCGACGTCGACGCCCGGCACGCGCGGCGTCACGACGACGTCCATCTTGCGATCCGTCGCATTGCGCACCGTGACCTGCGCGCGGAACGCATCGCCTTCGCGGACGAGCGGCGGCAGGCCGGAGATCAGTTGCAGGTCCTGCGCGCTGCGGATCGTCGCGCTGCCGGTGCCGAAGCGGTCGGCGCCCGTCGCCGCGATCGCGACGATCCGAAAGCGCGTCAGCGCATCGTTGAGCGGCACGTCGACGGTCGCGCTGCCGTTCGCGTCGAGCGCGACGCGCGGGTTCCACAGCAGCAGCGTGTCGAACAGCTCGCGCGTCGGCGCCATTCCGCCGCCGCCGCCCGCCGGCACCGCCTTGCGGCCGAAGTGGCGGCGGCCGACGATCTCCATTTGCGCGGTCGCGGTCTCGACGCCGTAGGCGCGACGCTGCAGCATCGCGTCGAGCAGATCCCAGCTCCGGTTCGGCATCAGTTCGAGCAGCGCCTCGTCGACCGCGGCGAGCGCGATCTGCGTGCCGGCCGGGGCGGGCCGTCCGTCCGGCTGCGTGACCTTCACGCGCACGTGCGCGTGGCCGCGCACCGGGTAGCGGGCCGCGTCGGTCGTCACCGCGACGCCGAGCTTGTGCGCGCCCGTGCCGACCTTGATCTCGCCGAGACCGTAGCGGAACGCCGGCTTCGACAGGTCGACGAGCGCGGTCGGCGCTTCGTAGCGGCGTCCTTCGCGCCAGAACGCGCGCACCCATTCGAGCGGCGCCTTCCAGCCCCACGTGAAGAACGAGTACCACGGCACCTCGCGCAGCCGGCCGCGCAGCGCGAGCACCGACACGTAGACGTTCGGCCCCCACGTGTCGCCGACCTTGAGATCGACGGCCGGATTCTTGCCGTTCAGCTCGACGACGCGCGTCTCCATCACGCCGCCGCGCTCGACGGCGACAAGCGCGGTCGCGTAACGGAACGGCATCCGCACCTGGAAGCGGGCCGTTTCGCCCGGCTCATAGGCGGTCTTTTCCGGAATGACGTCGATCCGGTCGGTGTTGTCGCCGCCGAACCAGAGTTCGTCGTCGCGCGTGACCCACACGGACGTCGATGCATTCGACGTGCGGCCGCCGCCATCCTTCGCGACGGCGATCAACTGCACGTTGCCGGCCTGCGCGAGCGTCGCGTCGCACGACAGGCGGCCTTGCGCGTCGGTCTTGCCGGAGCACAGCACGCCGAGGTCGTGCGTATCGTGCTTGTTGTCGTACGCGTAAAAGCCGCCGACCATCCGCTTGCGCGACGACGTCGTCACGCGCGCGACACCCTTGATCTCGACCGACGCCGACGCACGCGGCTTGCCCTGCAGATCGACGACGAGCGCCTGCACCGGCACGCGCTGGCCGACCGATACCCAGTGGCCCGCCTTGATGCCCGCGACGACCGCGGCCGGCCACAGCATCGCGTCGCCGCGAATGGTCTGGACCTCGCCGTTCGGATCGGCGAACGTCGCTTCGAGCGCGATGCGCTTCGGCGCGTCGACAGCGGGCAGGCCCTTCAGCGTCAGCGAGCCCGAGCCCGTGCGATCGAGCGTCAGCGGGATCTTGTCGGCGATCAGCTTCGTCGCGTCGGGATCGCTGCCGCGCGACGCGTCGCCGTCGTCCTGCATGTCGTCGTCGGCCATGCCGCCGTCGGTCTCGGGACGGTACGGCGTGAAGCTGAAATCGGCGTACTGCTCGGTGAACGGCGGCGCGGCGCTTTGCAGCAGCGCCGATACCTGCACCGGCAGGTTCGACGCGCCGCCGCCCGACACGTAGTCGATCTGCACGGCGAGCGGCGCTTCCTTCACGCCGACGAGCGGGCTCGTCTTCGCGTCGCGCGCGCCGATCGAGCCTTTGAAGACGGGCAGCCGGAACGCCTCGACGCGGAAGCTGCCGCCGTAGTAGCTGGCGCTCGGCGCGTCCTCGTCGCCGTCTTCGAGCTCGACGCTGTATTCGCCGAGCTTCGCGGCGGCGGGCAGTGTGAAGCGCGTGTCCGCGCTGTGATCGGCGGCCCACGCGAGCGGCACGCGATACGTCTGGCCGCTGCCGAGATGGCGGATCGTCGCGCGCGCCGGGTCGTGCGCGGGGAATGCGAGGCCCCGCAGCGTCTCCTCGCGCACGAAATGCTTCATCGATACCGTCTCGCCCGCGCGCACCAGCGTGCGGTCGAAGACGGTGTGCGCGCGCACGGTCGGCGTGCGGCTCGTGTCGGTCGGCACATTGAAGCGCCACGACTCGATGCCGCGATTCCAGCTCGAACGCACGAACGCCATGTCGGGGCCGGTCTTCGGATCGTCGACGCGGGCCGACACGAAGTAGTCGCCGTCGCCCTTCGAATAGTCGCATTCGCGCTTCGGCTCGAACGGCGTGTCGATCGCGAGCAGCCCCCGCGCGTCGGTCCTGCCGGCGGCGATCGCGTCGCCGTTGCAGTCGGACACGCGCACCTGCGCGTTCGGCACGGGCTTGCCCTTGTCGAGCGTCGTCACCCACACGACGCTGTTCTCGCGCCCCTGCTTCAGGTGCACGCCGAGATTGGTGACGAGCACGGCGGTGCGCACGTACATCTTCGACGGCTTCGCGAGCAGCGAGCGGCCGAGCGCCGGCGACGCGAGCTCGAGCACGTAGAAGCCGGGCTTGTCGAGCGGCACGCCGACGACCTCGAACGGACGCAGTGCCTTCGGGTCGGCCTTCGGCAGCGTCAGCGTCTGAACGCCGGGCTCGCCCGCGAGCAGCGACAGCGAGCGGATATCGATTTGCCGATGCTGCGGCTTCGGCGGCCGCTCGCCCGCCGCGAGCGGCACGTAGACGGGATGCTGATCGCGCGCGAGCAGGCCGGGGCGAAGCTTGTCGATCGCTTCGACGGTCATCGCGCGGCCGTCGAAGCGATCGACGAGCCGCATCCACGCGCGGATCGCCGCGTCGTTCTCGACCTTCAGGTTCGCGAACTGCGCGCCGCCCGCATGGAGGCCCGCGACGTGCAGATCGGCTTCGACGTTGCGCAGCGTGACGGGCACGAGCGCGGGCGCACCCGGTTCGGCGAAGCGCTCGACGATGCCGAACGTGCCCGACGAGAATTTCGCGAGCGGCGGCATCGGCGCGGTGCGCGTCGCGAGCGGGAACAGGTCGGCGTTGGACAGCGTGCGCCCGGTGACGTCGCGCAGGCCGGACGGCAGCGCGAGCGTCAACGCGGCCTGCGCGGGCAGCGGCGCGGCGAACTGGACGTTCGTGACTTCCTCCGACCGGTCGTCGGGCTTGAAGAACGGCTCGATTGCGACGTCCGGGCCGCGCAGCCGGATCTTTTCGGCGGACTGACGCGCGATCGGCGCGTTGAACGACAGGGTCAGCGGGCGCAGCGGCGTGCACGGCGCCTTCGCGTTCTCGCGTTCGCACGCGAAGCTCGCGGCGAACGGCGCGCGAACGGTGTAGTCGAAGCGGCGCTCGGTGTCGTTCGCGATGCCGCTCGGGCTCGCGACGCCCTTGCCGTAGACGAGCTGCATCTTCGCGCTCGCGGGCAGCGCCTGCGCGCACGACAGCGTCAGCACGCGCGCGGCGTCCTTTTTCCAGCGGAAATGATCGAGCAGCGCGGCGCGCGTCGATGCTTCGGCGAGCGTGACGGGAATGCGGTTGCCGATGCCGGCCGCCTCGCACCAGATGTTCGCGAGCGCCGAGCGTTCGTCGGCGGGGCCATTCAGCTTGACGACGAAGACCTGCCGTTCCTCGATCTCGCGCGAGCCCGGCCGCACGGACACGGGGAACGGTCCGCCCGTCTCGAACGCGAAGCGGCGCGGGCCGGTCGCGGCGTGGCCGGCGGCCGAGCGAAGTGCGTCGTTGAGCGAGACCGTGCAGCGCACGCCGGGCGGCAGGTCGCTCTCGAAGTCGTAGACCCACGTCTTGTCGTCGAGCCAGTGTCCCTGGCCGCGGCCGGCCGCGGAATCGGTACAGGCGACGCGCGCCGGATCGGGCACGGACGCCGAGCCGAACGCGACCATCGCTTCGTCGAACTTGACGACGGCCTGCCGCACTTCGGCGACGGTGCCTTGCGGCGACACGCTCGTCGTGCGCGCCGCATCGGCCTGCAGCGACAGCGCGGCGACGGCGCCGAGCGTCGCGACCGCGCCGATGCGCCACAGCAGCCGGGCGGCCGTTCGGTTCAGTGTGTCGTGCTTGTCGTCGTGCTTCATCGCTCGATTGCCCTCGGAGGGAAGCCATCGGTTTGATTGCACGCGATTCTAACCGACCGGCACGAGCGGAAATGGCCGGCGGTGAACGGCTCGGGGCTGCGGGAAGGCTCGCATGATCGAGCGCGCGGGACGATCGACGGGACGGGCGAGAGGCTCGCTGACGCAGTCGATGGACGATACGCTGAAGAAGTCGTCCCGCAGCCGATGCAAGCAGGGCAGTGCGTGGTGCATGAGGCGTTCGGGGATCGGTCCGTCGCGCTGGCGCGATCGCGCGCGGATGCCGAATCGCGATGCGCGACGGCATCGCGTTCGACGAGGCGGGCGGGGCGGATCGATTCGCGCGACGTCGCGAGCGAGGTTGCGGCTGGCGATGACATCGATCGAGGGCCGGCCCGTTTCGATAAAAGATGGATGAATCAATATCCAGGCGCCATTTCGATGCGATTTTCTTCGAATTGCAGCGGCGAAATAGATAGACCGGCGTTTCTAGATTCGTATGAACATTCTAGCTTTCGAAGTGTAATTCTCTATAGAATCGCCATCTTTCATTTAAAAGAACAAACAGACATGGCTGAATCGACCGTAGTCAGAATGGCCCATTCCGGGGATTATCCGAACATCCTGTCATTGCAGAACGCGAATCAGATCGCCAATCTCACCGAGACGGAGCGCAAGAACGGCTTCCTTTCCGCGGAAATTCCCGAGAAGACGGTCGACGCGATCGCGTCGGACATCGGCATTGTCGTCGCCTACGAACAGTCGGAGTTCGCCGGCTTCTTCTGCATTTCCCGCCTCGATCCGTGGCGTGGCAATGCGATCATCGATGCGCTCGTCGCATCGTTCGAAAAGAGCGGCGAATATACGCTGGAAGAATTATCCGATACCGTATGTCTATTCGGCCCGATGTGCTTGAGTCGGGTGGCGCGCGGAAATGGAATTCTCGAAAAGATGATCGGTTTCGCGATCGCTTCCGCCAAAACTCGCTTCAAAAACGCAATCAGTTTCATTGCCGTCGATAACGAGCGATCAGCCAATGCGGTCGCGAAGCTCGGATATCGGCCGGTTCACCGCTTCGTGTCCGGCGAGCGCGAATATCACGCGCTGGTCGCCGATCTCGGCTGAGGGCGAAGCGCGCGGCGTGGCCGGCCGCCGAAGACGCGCATCGCGTGCGCCGCTGGCCGCGCGTCCGTCGACGCGCGGCGTGACGCGAGCCGTCGGCCGAGCGCATCGCGCACGATCTCGATCGCGTGCGGTGCCGTTTCCCTGCGATTGCATTCGGATTCCGCTCGTCTTGCCGCGATCCGATCGCGCGTTCGCCGGCCCTTCGCGAAGCGCGCACGCAAAGGTCGCGCAAAACCGGCCGCGGACGCATTGTCACTCGGCGCGCTTTATTGCGTAAACCGAATTTAAAGATGGAATAATTCAATAATATAAAACATATCGAATATTCGTCTGTTAAATTGACTTGTTAATACTTGGTGTTATATCTTTTGCGATCCAAAATAACCGAAGGCAAGTCAAATGCTAATAACGGAGGTGTCTCGCAAGACCCGTCGCTGGTCCGCCGTCGTCGCGATGTCGGTATGCACGGGTTGGGTCGGCACGGCGTGGGCCAATACGCAGCCGTCGCAGGAAAAGCAGGCGCGCATGCCGCGTTTGCCGCAGAACCTGCCGCTGTCGCCCGAGCAGGCCGAATACAATCTGCCGCTCAGCAAGCAGGATCGCGCGACGCTCGTCGAGCCGTCTCGGCAGAAGCAGCCGGCAAAGCGCAGCAAGCGCAGTGCGCCGGGCGCCGATTGCCGCGACATGTCGGTGATGACCCAATATCACGGCGCGGCGCTTGCCGATTACATCGCGAATCTTCCCGATTACGAATGCCATTACGGCCTGTTTTCGGTCGATAAATCGCTGGCCACACAGATTTTCAGTGCGGAAAACGTGTATGCCGTCGCGAGTCGTTTCACGCAGGAGGCATCTCGCTATGATGCGAGCAATTTGATTTTTGTCAATTTGCTGATTTATTTGCGTTCCGCTTATTATCAATATGATGCATCGGGTCTCGCCAATCCGTTTCCGGAACTCGCCGAGCGGCTGCGCCCGTATATCCAGCGGAGCGTCGAGGGTGACGCGCTTTATCGTGAGAATCCGCGCGCGCCGAGCACCGCGAGCGAGCTGATGAAGCTCATCACGAACATGCACGACGAGGCGTACTACCTGCCGACACTGAAGGACCGCGTCGCGCGCTACACCGCAAGCGCGGCGAATCCGCAAGCCGCTGCGCCGCTGCGGCAGCCGAGCGCGGCGGGCGCCTTCACCGGCCTGCTGACCGTGTTCTTCTACGCGCATCAGCGCAGCGCCGCGCAGCAGATGCTCGGCAGCGACGCGACGCTGCCGGAGACGCTCGATCGCTTCGTCACCGCGAACCGCGCGAGCCTGTCGAACACGAGCGCCGCCTATCAACTGACGGATGCGGCGCGCGAAACGTATCGCTTTCTCCGCTATCCGGCGCACAAGCCGCGCGTGAAGAAGATGATCCAGGACATGCTCGCGTCGACGAGCATGACGGGCGCGGGCAGCGACCTGTGGCTCGCGGCGGCGGAAGCGGTCGACTACGGCGATTCGGGCAACTGCGCGGACTACGGCACGTGCGACTACAAGAAGCGGCTGACCGACGCGGTGCTCACGCACCGTCACGCATGCAACGCGAGCGTGCGCATTCTCGCGCAGGACATGACGGCGCCTCAGCTTCAGTCGGTGTGCGCGGCGGTTGCGCAGCAGGACGACTATTTCCACCGGATGATGAAGACCGGGCGCAAGCCGGTCGCGGGCGATCGCAACGATACGATCGAACTCGTCGTGTTCGACGACTACGAGAACTATCGAAAGTATGCTTCGGTGATCTACGGAATCAGCACCGACAACGGCGGCATGTATCTCGAAGGCGATCCGTCGGCGCCCGGCAATCAGGCGCGCTTCATCGCGCACGAAGCCTCGTGGCTGCGGCCGGAGTTCAAGGTCTGGAATCTCGAGCACGAGTTCACGCACTACCTCGACGGCCGCTACGACATGGCGGGCGATTTCACGGCGAGCACCGCGAAGCCGACCGTCTGGTGGATCGAAGGCGTCGCCGAGTACCTGTCGAGAAAGAACGACAACCAGGAATCGATCGACGCCGCGCGCACGGGCAAGTACCAGTTCTCGGACGTGCTCGGGACGCGCTACGCGTCGAGCGACTATGTCGCGCGTGCGTACCGGTGGGGCTACATGGCGACGCGCTTCATGTTCGAGCGCCATCGCGCCGACGTCGACACGATCGTGTCGCGCTTTCGCACCGGCGACTACGACGGCTACGAGAACTACGTCGCGTACATCGGCCGCCGCTACGACAGCGAGTTTGTCGATTGGGCGCGCAACGCGACGACAGCGGGCGAGCCGCCGCTGCCGGCGAAGAACTGACGCGCGGTCAAACGTTTGCGGGCGCGGGGCGACGGCGAGGCAAGCGACGCGGACTTGGCGTCTTGCGACCGTTCGCTCTCCGCTGTCGTCTCGCGCTGCGGATCATCAGTGAATCGTACGGGCG
Organism: Burkholderia sp. ABCPW 14; assembly: GCF_001523835.1. Classification (NCBI taxonomy): domain Bacteria; kingdom Pseudomonadati; phylum Pseudomonadota; class Betaproteobacteria; order Burkholderiales; family Burkholderiaceae; genus Burkholderia; species Burkholderia sp. ABCPW 14. Next base: position 41,233 of record NZ_LOVS01000117.1, read on the forward strand.
GCAGGCGATGGACAGAGCGCATGCCGCCGGGGCCGAATTCGTGCGACGCGCGTCGGGTGTGGCGCGCGTCGCCGCTCTTCGCACGTCGATCGATCGCTATCAATGCAGGGCGGCGTGCGCGATCGGTCTCGCCGATGCGCGCTTCGATCAGTGATGATGGTACGGCGCGTCCCAGCCACCCGACGTCGGCGAGACGCGCTGACCGGATTGCATCGCGCCGGCAGCGGTGCCGCCGTAGCCGGAGCTCGACGTGTCGGCGCCGCCGTTCGCCGAGGCGATGCGGGCCTCGGTCGCCTGGATGTTCGCCGGGTACTGGTTCTTCGACGGCTGATAGCCGGCTTTTTCGAGCTGGGTCAGTTCGTCGCGCACTTGCGCACGCGTCAGCGGCCCATTGGACGACGGTTGCGCAAACGACAGGGCCGGAACGGCGAGCGCGAGTGCAAGCGCTACCGTTTTCAGAGCGGACTTCATGATGCGTACCTCCATTTGTCCCCGCCGCAGGCGAGTGTGCTCGCGGTCGGCGATTACAGCTTGACGAATCTGTCTTAAGACAGGGTTAACGGCGCTGTAGGGGATGTTGCCGGATGTGTTGCGATACGGGGCGTCATCGAAGGATGAAGAGGGCCGCGACTGGCGGCGGCCGTGAGCACGGACACTCGCATTTTGCGTGCGATTCGGCGATCAGCCCGGTCGTGGCGCTGTCCGACGCGCAATGCCGGCTGCGGCGTTCATCGCGATGTTCATCCGGCTGGGCGCGGGGAGCGCCGGAAATGGGGCGATTTCCCGTTCCCCGGGCCCAATCCGGACGAATCGTCGATACAACTTGTTGCAGCTTTATCGCTGGACGTTCATGCGGCATGGCTTCGCGCCAATCGTGCCGTATCGTCGGAGCCGTTGTCTGCCTGCTCCCCATGACGGAACGATGCGATTGCGCAGAACATAAGACCGTTCTCCGGGTCACGCTTCGCGAGCGGTTCCCAGCAGGGACGAGTCTCGCCCGCTCGTCTGCAATGGGGATCGGAAGTTGGCGAGGAGTGCAGAGCGATCGTGATAGGTCGTCGCCAGCGAGTGGCCGTAGGAAATCACGGCCTCGTTGACGGGGTGCCGCACACGCTCGAACGAGCCCAGCGCTTCGGCGAGCGCGACCTGTCCGCTCAAATGCCGGTCGAGGCAAAGGCCGAGCTCGCCGGCATCCTCGATCGCGAGGTTCATCCCTTGGCCGGTAATCGGGTGGATGCTGTGAGCCGCATCGCCGAGCAGCACGACATTCTGCTTGTGATAGCGGCTCAGATTCATCCGGCCAAGCGGTATCAACGGAAATTCCGTGCCCGCGCCTATCGTCGCCATCGCATCGGCGCTCTCGTGACTGACGAATTCGCTCAGACGCGCCACCAGCTTCGCACGCGTCGCATCGGCAAGATAGCCTTGCATGTCGTCCGCGGGAAAGCTGACGACGAGACGCGTCGCTTCGTTACCGATCGGGTAGAAGTAGGCGAGTCCCTGGTTCGAATCGACGTATAGCCTGTTGCATTCCCGAACGCTGTCGGTCAGCGGAATCGTGCCGAATGCCATCGGCGTCGTATACGGAATGCGCTCGGCGTGCATGCGCAGGATGTCGGTGCGAATCGTCGAGCGCGCTCCGTCAGCGCCGACGAGCACCTTGGGCGAGACGGTCTCGCCGTCGCTCAATACGAGCGACGTCACCGCACCGCCAGCGTCTTGCTCGACCTGCTCGATGGACGTCTCGAAGCGCAAATCCACATTGGGCAGGCCGTCGAGCTTGCCGAGCAGCAAGCGACGCAACTGCTCGCAAGGAATCAGAATGAAAAAGCCGGCCGTGCTGGAAACCCGATAGTCCAGCGACGCGATCGGTTCCTTGTCGTGGAACAGCTTCATCGCATCGCGCTCGAGCCCGCCGGCAGCGAAGACGTCGTCGAGCAGATCCATCCTGCGAATGATGTCGATGCCGGAAGGCTTCAGCAAATCGGCGCCGTTTTGTGCCCGATTCCGCGCCAGTCGCTCGACGACCGTGACGCCGTAACCGCGTCTTCCAAGCAGGTACGCGAGCGCGACACCTGCGATACCGCTGCCATTGATCAGTACATCGACGTGCTTGCTTTTCATGGTGGGTTCGTTTTATTCCAATGATCGCCGTTGACGATTTTCTCGACCCCGGACGGATTCGATCAGGAAAATCGTGGCGCAGGCCTATGAACAAGATTCGTGTGCCGCTTCAGTCTCTTCGATTTCGTATTCGTGGGTGATTGAATAGGAAAATTTCAGCGTGTCGCAATCCTGCCGGTTTTTTGGGGGTGATTCGTCATGGAATTTGCGTGAGCTTGGAAGGGAAGACAGCCTTCCACGGCCGGCCGGCGCGCATATGCAACGACGCGAACCGATCGTGCGGACCGCTCGCTGAGCGCGACCGCAATCGTATTAAAGATGCAAAAAATATGCAAATAATTGTGGCGGAGAGAAATGGGAATCGATGTGCGGGATGGACTGATGAAGGGCGATCGATTTATTTTATTTTTAGAAAAAGTTAAAAGATCTATTTCGTCAATGGCGGGGTAAATGTGTCGATTCGATCGCCAAATAAACTGACGCCGCAAATCGCGATGGACACATCGAATGCGCCGCACGACGACGGCGCGCTCGCCGTCGATCGCAAGCAGATCGCGACGCAATGCCCAGCGACATCGCGTCGCGCACGAGCCGCGGGCGCGAACGTGCGCGCGGGCGCGACGCGATGTCGGGCGCCTTCGCATCGTCCGAGCGAACATCCGACGCAGCGAAAGCCGTGCGGACAAGCCCGCCGGCTTCGCTTCCGCGCAACTCAGCGCGCGGTCTTTTTCGCGCCGCGCCGTGGGGCGCCGCTCGCCGCGATCGCGCGTGCGGCGGGCGCACGCTTCGGCCGTTCCGTCTTCTGCGCCGAAGGCTCTTCCGCGGGCAGCGGCGCGGCCGTCTTGCGCGCCGTGCGCGTGCGTAGCGGCTTCTGCTCGCCCGGCAGCGACGGGAACGCCGGCTGTCCGTCGCCGAAGAGCGGCAGCGTGCCGACCGCGATCAGCTCGACGGGCGCGTTGCCGACGTTCACGACGCGGTGCCGCTCGTGCGCATTGAAGTGCAGCGAATCGCCGGGGCCGAGCGCAAAGTCCTGCTTGCCGACTGTGTAGCGGACGCGCCCCGACAGGACGAACACGAATTCGTCGCCGGCATGCGCGACCCATTCGGAGCAATAGCCTTCCATCATCGACACCTTGACCGCGTTGAGCTGGCTGCCCGTGAAGGTGGTCGACAGGCGCTCGTAGCGCTGCTGCGTCGGGCGGATCGAATACGATTCGCGGCTGCCTTGATGCGAATCCGGCTGATCCTGACGGGGCTGGTCGATGAGCGCGCTGAGCGGCGCGCGCAGCGCTCTCGCGACATTGACGAGCGAAGAAATCGAAATGCCGGTCAGGTTGCGTTCGACTTGCGACAGGAATCCGACCGACAGGTTTGCCTCGGTGGCGACCTCGAGCAGCGTTTTGTTCAGCTCGCGGCGCAGGCGGCGGATGCGTCCGCCGATGTGCATGATGTCCGAATCCATGAATCTCCCACGAGGCTACGGTTGCCGTTCGACGCAAGCGCGCGGCGCGCCGGCGGTTGCGTCGGCCGTGCCCGTTGCGCGGGCGCGGCGCGGCGATGATGCCCGTGCATTGTACAGCGACGCTTTTGGCTTTTTGCGCGTGTGGAGGCGTATGTCTAAGCGCGTCGCCGACGCCGCGCCGGGCGCGTTCACGCCGACGGACGGCGCTTGACTCACGTCAAGGCCGCCGCCGCGCGACGGGCGATCATCCAGGCAGGCTGGACGGGAAGCACGAGCGTCGATCGCGCGTGACGACGCCGGCGCGCGGGCCGCGCAATCGGGCGGCCGCACACACGAAGCCAGGAGACCGTCATGGTGCGCAAATATCGGGTCATTCTCGCGGCCATCGCCGTATTCATATCGCTCGCGGGGATGATGGAAGCCGTTCGCGGCCTGCTGTTCGACAGCAATGCCGAATTTCTGTATGGCGTGGTGGCGCTGTCGCTCGGCATCGCCGCGTTCGTCGTGCTGCTGAATCCGACGCCGAAGGACGAGCGCTGACCGCGTCGCGACGCGAGTCTCCGCATCGGACGATTCATCCGCCTGGAAGCGCACGCAATCATGCCGTCGGCGCGACGCATGCGCGTGGGGCTGGCTGGTCATCGAACGGCTGGCCCGGCGCGGCCCGGCGCGGTCGGGACGGCATCCGGTTGTCCATCGCCGGCCCATTCCGATTCCCGGATTCACCCGCTCATCGATCCGCTCGACGCGACCGCCGAATGCGCGCGCTTGTCCGCGCGCGGCAATTCTCCCCAGCCGAGCGGGATGAACACCGTGCCGCCCGCTTTCTCGAGCGTTTCGACGAACGTGCCGAGCGTCGCGCCCGCGGCGATCGACAGCGGCTCGCCGCCGAAGTAGCTTTCGGTCCGCAGCCACGGCGCGAGCCCTTCGTTGATGTCGACGACGCTGCAGGTGACGGCGCTGCGCCCGGCCTCGGGCGGCAGCAGCGGGCCGTCGAACGCGACGCGCAGGAGCTGGTCCGGACTGTCCCCGTACGGCGGCCCCGCGTACAGCTCGTAAGGCGCCTCGCTCCAGCGGTCGCCGCATTGGCGGTCGAGCGGCAGGCACGTGAAGTAGGCCCACGGACTGCGCACGAAGCACAGGTGATAGGTGTCGCGGACGCCTTCGAGATTCGCTTTCAGTGTCATGGCTCGCCTCTTCGTTCGACGCTCGCGGGGGCGGCGCACCGGTTGTGGCGGGGCGCGCGATGCGACGATCATCGTTCCGCCGCCGCCCGGCGCGTTGACGCAGATCAACCGTGCGCCGAGCGCGGCCGGTTGACGTGGGTCAAGCGCGTGCGGCGGCGCGGTTCTATGCTGAAGCATCGATGGATTCGCTGCCCGTCCCGGCAGCGGCTACAGGAGGCTGTCATGCCCGTCACGAAGATTTCGTTTCCTCAAGATCCGCCGCCCGAATATTGTGCGCGCGATCTCGTCGTCGCGTTCCCCGCGCTCGTCGACGGCGAGTACGTGCAATGCGCGATCACGGCCGAGGCGCTCGAGGATCATTTCGGCGCGGCATCGCTGAAGGAAGACGATCTGCTCACGGCGTTCGACCTGCACCGCGGCAAGATCGAGCATGCCGCGCACCGGATGCTCACCGAGATCGGCGGCAAGCCGGTCTTGCTGCACAGCGGGTTCTTTCGATTCCTTTACGAGTAGCGCCCGTGCGCCGCGCGGCTTCGCGTTGCGCCGTGGCGGCCAATTCGGCAGGAGAGCGACATGACGTTGTCAGGCAACATTCAGGAAGGCGAATGGACGGTCGAAGTGACGACGTCGCCGGTGCAGGGTGGTTACGCGTGCGATATCAAGGTGATGCACGGCGCGCCGGGCGGCGCGTTCAAGCACGCGTTCCGGCACAGCAGGACGTTTCCGACCGAGCGCGACGCGATGCTCGAGGGGCTGCGCGCCGGCATGACCTGGATCGAGCTGAAGATGTCGAAGGCGTTCAACCTGTAAGGGCGCGCGGGGCGCGCGGGGCGCGCGCCGGCGCACCGCGCATCGCCGCCGCGTGCGGGCCCGCACGCGGCCGTCAATCCTCGTCCGGGTCGTCGATCAGCTTGTGCCGCAACGCGTAGCGCACGAGCGCGGCTTCGTGCGGCATCTGCATCTTCTCGAGAATCCGCGTCTTGTACGTGCTGACCGTCTTCGCGCTGACGCACAGTTCGTCGGCGATCTGCGTGAGCGTCTGTCCGGACGCGATCCGGCGGAACACGTCAAACTCGCGGTCGGAGAGCCGATGGTGCGGCAGCGTCTCGGCCGGCTCGTTCAGGCTTTGCGCGAAGCGCTCGGCCATCGCGAGGCTCACGTACACGCCGCCTGACGCGACCTTCGTCACCGCGCCGACGAGCTCCGAGCTCGCACTTTCCTTCGTCAGATAGCCGGACGCCCCCGCCCGGAACGCGCGCACCGCGTACTGCTGCTCCGCGTGCATCGTCAGCACGAGGATCCGCAGCGCGGGCTTCTCGTCCTTGATCTGCTTGATGAGCTCGACACCGTTGCGTCCCGGCATCGACAGATCGAGCACGAGCACCTGCGCGGGCGTCGAGCGGATGAGCGAGATGGTCGTCGCGCTGTCGAACGCTTCGCCCGCGACCTCGAAGCCGGATGCATTCCGCAGGATGTGGCGCAAACCGTCGCGCACGAGCGCGTGGTCGTCGGCAATCAAAACCTTGATCATGGGTGGAAATATTCCTGTCGAATCGATTGCGTCGGGGAGGTCGAACGGTGCGCCGCGCGTTCGCCGGCGGACGGCGTCGGGCGGTCGCACGGCTGCGAACCGCACGGGCGGACGGGTGCCGCGCAGCCGCGTCCGGGTCGGCCGGCCCGGGCGGCCGCGAATGCGCCGGCAGCCACGAACGCTGCGGCGCGGGCCCGCCACGGGGAACCGGCGCAGGGCGCGGCGTGCATGTGTCCGTTTCGTACCGTCGCACGAGCGGTCGTCAAGGTTCTACTCCCAGATCGAGGCCGGCTGCGATGCGGCGTCCCGAACGCACGGACGCCCTCGCAAGTGGGCCGCGGCCTCTTATCATGAATATTGAGATGAATTGTGCTCGATTTGACTGTTTTTGGCTAATGGGACTGCGCAGGCGGCATGGCGAACGAAGCGGCGCCGCATGTTCGACGCGCGTTGTGTAGGCCGTGCGCGCACCCCGAGCGCACACTTGATCCTCGTCAACGGCGGGCCGTGCGCGTCGCGCGAGACTCTCGGCAGGGCGTGCTCGCACGCGATCGAATGGTGTTCTCCCGGAGGTGTCGACCATGTACAAACGAATCTTCGCGGCGCTCGACGGCAGCCGCAGCGCCGGCGTCGCGCTGGACGAAGCGATCAAGATCGCCGAGACGTTCGGCGCAACGGTGACGGCCGTCTGCGTCGTCGAGCACAAGCCGCAACTCGTCGACGTCAATGCCGCGTACATCGAGCCGCAGGAGGAAGACGGCTCGGCGAGCGAGGTCGCGACCCGCGTGCTCGCCGACGCGAAGGCGCGGCTCGCGCAGCATCACGTCGAAGGCACGGTGCGCGCGATCGATTCGTATGGCGAGGACGTCGCGGTGGTGCTGATGCGCACGGCCGCCGAATGCGACGCCGACCTGATCGTGATGGGCACGAGCGGACGCCATGGCATTCGCCGGCTACTGCTCGGCAGCATCGCGGAATCGCTGCTGCGGATCGCGGATCGGCCGGTGCTGCTGCGCCGCTACGACGAGTCCGCGCAGTGACGCGGATCGCCGCGCCCGGTTGTTGCGCCGCAACATCGAGCGCGGGCTTGCCGGCGCGGCGAAACGGCGTCGGTCGTCGGCATCGTCGGCTGAAGGCGCTGCGAAAGCAGCACGAGCCGTACGACTCGAACGAGATGTAAAAAACGAAAGGCGCCCGGAAGCGGGCGCCCTTCGCGCATATTGGCCCGGGCCGTGTCGGCGGACGGTTGCGCCGATCCGGCGCCTCGCTATCCGTTCCGGCACCGGCTCGCGGACGCTGCGCCGCTCAGTGCGATAGCAGCACCGGCACCGTCATCGATTCGAGCATCGTCCGGGTGACGCCGCCGAGCACGCGCTCGTGCGTGCGCGTGTGGCCGTACGCGCCGAGTACGAGCAGGTCCGCGTGCAGGTCGGCTGCGCGGTTCAGCAGCGCCGCGCCCGTTTCGACGCCAGGCACATGCGCCGACGTCGAGAACGACGCCTGGATGCCGTGCCTGCCGAGGTACGCGGCGACGTCGATGCCGGCAGGCGCGAGATCGGCGCCCGTCTTGCGGCGCCGCAGGACGCTTTCCACCGTCACGAAGCGCGCGCGCCTGAGAATCGGCAGCGCGTCCGTGACCGCTCGCGCAGCCTCGCGGCCGCCGTCCCACGCGACCAGCACGTTCTCGCCGAACGTGCGTATCGCGCCCGTGAACGGCAGCACGATCGCCGGAACGCCGCAGCTCATCACGACGTCGTCGACGAAATGCTGTTCGATGTACGCCGTGTCGTCGCCCGGATCGGGCTGGCCGAGCACGACGAGATCCGCGTGGCGCGCATGCAGCGTCGCGACGTCGGTGGGCGGGCCGGCCGGCGCGCGCCATTCGAAGTTGACGCCCGTGCGTTTGCCCGCGGCCGTGAAGCGCGCCTGCGCTTCGTCGCGCCGTGCGGTGTGCTGCGCCTCGTTCGCCGCGAGACGCAGGCTTTCGTCGCTGCGAAAGAGCGGCCGCAGCAGATCCTGGCACACGACGTACAGGCCGATCACATGTGCGTCCCAGCGCCGCGCGAGGTCGAGCGCGAACTCGGTGCGCGCGTCGCTCTGGCGGCTGTCGTCGACATGGACGAGCAGAGTCTTGAATTTCATCACGCAGTCTCCGTCGGATGAGTGGCGTTCGCGTCGTCGGCCGGCACGCTGCCGGCCGGGATCATCATCACTGGGCAGCGGGCACGGCGCAGCAGCCGCTCGGCGACGCTGCCGAGCATCAGCCGGCGCACGCCGCGCCGGCCGTGCGTGCCCATCACGATCAGGCTCGCGCCGATCTCGCGGGCCGCGCGCTCGAGGCGCTCGGCGATGTCCTCGCCCGGCGGCTCGACTTCGATGAGCCGCGGCGCGCCGGCGACGCCGCGCCGCGTCATCCGGCTCTGCGCGTCGTCGAGCACGCGCCGGCCCTCCTCGCGAAACGCATCGATGAGGATCGACGGGTCATAGCCCGGCGTGTCGAATGCGAACACCGGCATGTCGACGACGTAGACGGGCACGAGCCGCGCGCCCGTGTCGACGGCGAGCTGCAGCGCCGCGTCGAGCGCGTGCGACGCGGTCTCGCTGCCGTCGAGCGCGACAAGAATGATCGAATACATGTTTGTCTCCCAACACCCCTTTCGTTCGGTCATCGTCGGCCGCGCATCGCGCCGCCCGCCTGACCCGGATCAGGCGCGCAGGGCCGCGAGCGGCGGCCTGCGCGCCCGCGCGGCTTGCCGTCCGCGCGCCTCTTCGGGCGGCTGCGGAGGCGCGCCGCGTTGCGCGGCTCAGTGCGACATCAGCACCGGCACCGTCATCGATGCGAAGATCGTGCGCGTCACGCCGCCGAGGATCAGCTCCTTCCAGCGCGAGTGTCCGTATGCGCCCATCACGAGCAGGTCGGTGCCGGATTCGTACGCGTGCGACAGCAGCACGTCGCCGATCGACGAGTCGCGCGAGCGCTCCAGGTCGCACACGTCGATGTTCGCGTGATGGCGCGCGAGCGTGAGCGCGATGTCGGCGCCCGGAATCCGCCCGCCGGGCGGCTCCTGCGCGGCGCCGTTTACGGTGACGATCGTCGTTTTCGTCGCGAGTGCGAGGAACGGCGCCGCGTCGTGGACGGCCCGCGTCGCCTCGCGGCTGCCGTCCCACGCGACGAGCACGCGCGTGCCGAGCGCGGACGGCATGCCCGCGTACGGCAGCAGCAGCACCGGGCGGCCCGCCGACAGCACGAGCGTGTCGGGGAAGCTGTCGTCGACGTAGGTTTCGGGGTCGTCCGGATTGGTCTGGCCGGCGATCACGAGGTCCGCGTAGCGCGCGTAGTGCGGCACCGATTCGTTCGCGCGCGCATCGGCGACGATCCACTGGCCCTGCACGTTGGCGCGCGTCAGCTCCGCGTGGAACAGGCGCTCGAGCGCCGCGCGCTTCTCGCCGCGCCGCTTCTCCTGATCGGAGAAGTAGTCGGCGGTGCCCGCCATCACGTAGAACGACGTCGGCTCGGGCGTGTAGATCGCGAAGATCGCCGTCAGGTGGGCGCCGAACTGGCGCGCGAGCGTCAGCGCGGTTTCGAGCCGCGCGCGCGCGCGGTCGCTCGTGTCGAGATGGACCAGGATGCTCTTGTAGCTCATCGCTCGTTCTCCTTGGTTCCGGCGCCCGGTGCGCCGTCTATGCGTATGCCCCCAGTCTATGAAGGGCGCGGGCGGGGCGCTTGACTCAGATCAAAGCCTGTCCGGCCGTCCGTCCGCCCGCGGGCGGACGCTGCGCGCGGGCGCCGCACGCGGATGGGCCGCGGCGCTTGATTCGCGTCAACCGGCGCGCGCGGCAAGCGCCTAGAGTGGGGCGCGAGGGGCATCCCACGCCCCGCGAGCGGAGGGACGACATGAAAGCGCTGGTGTATCACGGGCCCGGCAGCAAATCGCTGGACGAGCGCCCGATGCCGGAATTGGCGGCGCCGACGGACGTCATCGTGCGCGTCACGCGCACGACGATCTGCGGCACCGACCTGCACATCCTGAAAGGCGACGTGCCGAGCTGCGAGCCGGGGCGCATTCTCGGCCACGAGGGCGTCGGCGTCGTGCATCGCGTGGGCGCCGCGGTGAGCACGCTGAAGGAGGGCGATCGCGTGCTGATCTCGTGCATCTCGTCGTGCGGCCAGTGCGAATATTGCCGGCGCGGGATGTATTCGCACTGCGCGACGGGCGGCTGGATCCTCGGCAACCGGATCGACGGCACGCAGGCCGAATACGTGCGGATTCCGCACGCGCAGACGAGCCTGCACCGGATTCCGCCGGGCGCGGACGAGGAGGCGCTCGTGATGCTGTCCGACATCCTGCCGACGGGCTTCGAGTGCGGCGTGCTGAACGGCAAGGTGCAGCCGGGCTGCACGGTCGCGATCGTCGGCGCGGGGCCGATCGGGCTCGCCGCGCTGTTGACCGCGCAGTTCTATTCGCCCGCGCAGATCGTGATGATCGATCCGGACTCGAACCGGCTCGCGGTCGCGAAGCGCTTCGGCGCGACCGCGTGCGTCGACAACGGCCAGCTCGACGCGGTCGCCGAGGTGAAGGCGCTGACGGGCGCCGGCGTCGATTGCGCGATCGAGGCGGTCGGCATTCCCGCGTCGTTCGAGCTGTGCCAGCAGATCATCGCGCCGGGCGGCGTGATCGCGAACGTCGGCGTGCACGGCGTGAAGGCGGATCTGCATCTCGAGACACTGTGGGACCGCAACATCACGATCACGACGCGGCTCGTCGACACGTCGAGCACGCCGATGCTGCTGAAGACCGTCGGCGCGGGAAGGCTCGATCCGACGCAACTGATCACGCACCGTTTTCGGCTCGCCGACATCGGACAGGCGTACGAAACCTTCGGCCACGCGGCGAACACGCGCGCGCTGAAGGTCATCATCGAAGTGTCCGAGTAGGCGCGCGAACGGCGCGGGCCGCGTGAGCCGCACGCACCTGCCGCCGTTCGTCGTCGTTCGCTGTCGTGCGCGATTCCGCCCGGTTTCTCGAAGCCGGGCGGACGCGCTCGCTCGCTTGCACGAACGGGTCACGAAACGCGTTTAGAATGCGGGTTGCCGATCTACGCCGCGCACGCGCCGCGGCCGGCGCCGCGGCGGTCCGCGGGCGCCGACGCCACCCGGCTCGGCAATCGTCGCGTTCGAGGTGCGTCCGTGTGGCATTTTCCCCAGGCTATTCCCGCGTCGCTCGCTCCGTGGGCCGTGTTCGCCAGCGTGCTCGTCACGCAGCTCGGCATGCCCATTCCGGCCGTGCCGATGCTGATCGTCGGCGGCACGATGGCGGCGATGGGCCAGGCGTCCTATGCGGGCATGCTCGGTGCGGCGGTCGCCGCGACTGTGCTCGCCGATTCGATGTGGTTCTTCGCCGGCCGCGCGCGCGGCCGGCGGCTCCTCAATGCGCTCGTGCGCTTCTCGCTGTCGCTCGACACGACGCTGCGCGTCGCGCACAAGGTGTTCGAGAAGCACGGCGCGCCGCTCCTCGTGCTCGCGAAATTCCTGCCGGGCCTCGGGCTCGTCTCCGCGCCGCTGCTCGGCACGACGGCTGTCGCCGTCTGGGTGTTCCTGCTGTGGGACGTCGCCGGCGCGTCGCTGTGGGCGAGCGTGTGGCTCTTCGGCGGCGCGGCGCTGCACGACGAGATCGTGCGGCTGATGCAGTGGGTGAGCGCGAGCGGCGGCACGCTGTTCGACGCGTTCGCGGCGATCTTCGTCACGTTCGTGCTGTACCGCTGGGTGATGCGCGTCCGCTTTCGCCGCTGGCTCGCGAAAATCCGCATCAGCCCGCAGCAGCTCGATGTAATGCTGAAATCGGCTGCGCCGCCCGTCGTTTTCGACGCGCGGCCGCGCGCGGTGCGCGACAACGAGGCGTACCGGATCGCGGGCGCCTATCCGCTCGATCTCGATTCGCCCGATCCGCTGCATCCCGACCTGATGACGCGGCCGATCGTCGTCTACTGCGTATGCCCGAACGAGGCGACCGCGAAGCGCATCGTCAGCCAGTTGCAGCGCAAGCGCATCCGCCACGCGCTCGCGCTGAAGGGCGGCCTCGATGCGTGGGAAAAGCTCGGCTATCCGGTCGAGCCGCTGCCCGCCGACTTCGACGCCGCACGCTACGTCGCGCCGCCCGTCGAGCCGGATGACGGCGGCGGCTATCCGGTGCGCGCCGGTTTGACGGACTAGCCGCGCGCCGATCGCGGCGGCGGCTCGCCGAGCCGAAGCCGCCGCGCTGCCGTGCCGCGCTGTTGCTTCGACGTTTCGCACGAAACCCATCCCGACCGGTCACGAACCCGCCCATGCCCGCGCGTCCCGTCTCTTCCGTCCGTCCGCCGATTCCGCGCACCGTCTGGGCGCTCGGCTTCGTCAGCCTGTGCATGGACTTGTCGTCCGAGCTGATCCATGCGCTGCTGCCGATCTATCTCGTCACGACGATGGGGATGAGCGTCGCGGCGCTCGGCGTGCTCGAAGGCGCGGCCGAGGCGACTGCGATGATCGTCAAGATATTCTCCGGCGCGCTGAGCGACTGGCTCGGCCGGCGCAAGGCGCTGCTCCTGCTCGGCTACGGGCTCGCCGCGCTGACGAAGCCGCTGTTTCCGCTCGCGGGCGGGCCGTCGACAGTCGCCGCCGCACGGCTGCTCGACCGCGTCGGCAAGGGCATCCGCGGCGCGCCGCGCGATGCGCTCGTCGCCGACATCGCGCCGCCCGAGATTCGCGGCGCGTGCTTCGGGCTGCGCCAGTCGATGGATACGGTCGGCGCGTTCGCGGGCCCGCTGCTCGCGATCGCGCTGATGCTCGCGTTCGCCGATCACATCCGAATCGTGCTGTGGTTCGCGGTGGTGCCGGCCTTCCTGGCGGTCGCGCTGATCCTGATCGGCGTCGACGAGCCGGCGCACGCGCCCGCCGCCGCGCGCACGTTTCGCTCGCCGCTGCGCTGGCGCGCGCTGCGCGGGTTTTCGGGGCGCTATTGGTTCGTCGTGCTGATCGGCACCGCGTTCACGCTCGCGCGCTTCAGCGAGGCGTTCCTCGTGCTGCGCGCGCAGCAGGCGGGTCTCGACCTTGCGTGGATTCCGGCCGTCATGGTCGTGATGAGCGTCGCGTACGCGGCGTCCGCGTATCCGGTCGGCATCGTGTCCGACCGGTTCGGCGCGCGCGCGCCGCTCGCGGCCGGCATGCTGCTCCTGATCGCGGCCGATCTGTTGCTCGGCGCGCGCGCGTCGGTGACGACGCTCTTCGCGGGCGTTGCCGTGTGGGGGCTGCACATGGGCTTCACGCAGGGGATGCTGGCGGCGCTCGTCGCGCAAACCGCGCCGCCGGACCTGCGCGGCACCGCGTTCGGCGTGTTCAATCTCGCGGGCGGGATCGCGATGCTGGCGGCGAGCGCGCTTGCCGGCTGGCTATGGGAGCGCCACGGCGCGCCGACGACGTTCTTCACCGGTGCCGCGCTCGCCGCCGCGGCGCTCGCGATGTGCGGCTTCGTTCGGCGAGGGGCGGGGCAGGCGGCGTGATGGCGGGCGGCTGACGGGCGGCGGCATGTGCTCGCGCCGGTCCTCGGGCGAGCGCGAAGCGTGAGCGTTCGTGCGGTGTTCGACCGACTTGACTGTCCTCCGCTGTTTTTCGAGGCCGTCGTCGCGACTGGCCGCGCAGGGCGCTCGAAAAGCGCCGATGCATCGTGGCGCGTCCGTGGGGGCAGCGTCGCTCGGATTGTGTTCGGTGTTTCGACGACCATCGTGACGATGCCGCGAGCGACGATTGACGGTCGGCGGTCGGCGGTCGGCGGTCGGCGGTCGCGACGGGCGTCTCAACGCCGGCTCGTTCGGATGCGCATGTTCGCGCCATTTGCCTTCCGCGATTCATGCGATGACGGCTGTCTCGGCACCGATCTCGATCTCGAATTCCCGCTGGAAACGACCGCGTGATCGCGCCTGTCTCAACGCATCGCTTCGTGCATCGCCATCGAAATATCATCGATTCGTTCAACGGCGATGCGATCGTCCGCGCACGACGATCGCCTGCGACGCTGCTCCGCCGCACATCGTTCGACACACGCCGCGAACGCTCGCTCGAACGTCTCGCGGACCGCTCGCCGCCACTCGCTCGCCCCGTTTCCCGCATGCAAGACTGCGCGGCCTACAGGGTTTTGAAAACGCTCTATGCTCAACGCTCCTTCAACGAGCGCGTTCGCATCCTTCCGGATAAACAAATCTCGTTTTCTTTGTTTTCCGCGCGCGACAGACGATATAGGGTTCGCCGATATGACGATCGATACAGAGTCATCTTCTTCCACTCCGCTCGCATGGATCGCGGGCGTCGGCGCGAGCGCCGGGCTCGGCGCGGCCGTTGGCCGGCGCTTCGCGCGCAGCGGCTTCGCGGTCGTGTTGACGGGGCGCACGCACGAGCGCGTCGCAGCGGTCGCCGACGAGATTCGCGCGCAAGGCGGCATCGCGCACGTCGCGAGCGGCGACATCGCGAGCGAAGCCGATGTCGAGCGCCTCGCCGTCGAAGTACGCACGCTCGGCACGCTGCGCACCGCGGTGTTCAACGCAGGCAACGCGGTGCGCGCGCCGACGCTCGAGCTGAGCGCCGCGCAATTCGAGCACGCGTGGCGCACGAACGTGATCGGCGGCTTCCTGTTCGCAAAGGCGGCGCTCGCGCAACTGCTCGACGCAGGCGACGACGCGCCCCGCAGCCTGCTCTTCACGGGCGCGACGGCGTCGCTGCGCGGCCGCCCGCCGTTTGCCGCGTTCGCATCGGCGAAGGCCGGCCTGCGTTCGCTCGCGCAGACGCTCGCGCGCGAGTTCGGGCCGCGCGGCATTCACGTCGCGCACGCGGTGATCGACGGCGGCATCGACGGCGAGCGCCTGCGCAGCGCGGCGCCCGAGCGGGCCGCGCAAGCGGGCGCGGACGGGCTGCTGTCGCCCGACGCGATCGCCGAGAGTTACTGGCAACTGCACGTGCAGCACCGCAGCGCGTGGACGCAGGAACTCGATCTGCGTCCGTACAAGGAAGCGTTCTGACGAGGAGTAGTCGCGATGAGCACGGTCATCGAAGCGCGGCCGCCTGTGCAGGAAGGCGGCGAGATCGAGGCAGCAGTCAACTACCTGGCGAAGGGCGTCGCGCGCCCGGTGTCGTACATGTTCGAGCCGCCGCCCGGCACGCCGTGGGCGACGGGCGAACTGGAGTCGCGTCGCGTGAAGATTCGCGACGCGCGGCCGCTGGCGGCGGCGGGCGCGCTCGGGCTCGATGTGAGCGGCTTCGAGCTCGTCGCGCATCGCACCGCGCTCGCGGATTTTGCTGACGACGCGGTGATCCGCGCGATCTACTACGCGGAAGTCGACGCGCTGCTGCGCGCGGCGACGGGCGCCGAGAAGGTCGTCATCTTCGATCACACGCTGCGCGACAGCGAGCACGGCTCGCGCGCGATGTCGGCGTTGCGCGAGCCGGTGCGGCGCGTGCACAACGACCAGACGTTCGTGTCGGCGCCGCGCCGCGTGCGCGACCATCTGCCCGCCGACGAGGCCGAAGCGCGCCTGCGGCAGCGCTTCGCGATCGTCAATCTCTGGCGTCCGCTCGACGTCGTCGAACGGCTGCCGCTCGCGTTGTGCGATGCGCGCCCGATCGCGCCCGACGATCTGGTGCCGAGCGACCTCGTTTATCGCGACAAGGTCGGCGAGACCTATTCGGTCGTCGCGAATCCCGCGCACCGCTGGTTTTACTTCCCGCGCCTGCGCACCGACGAGACGCTGCTGCTGAAGATCTACGATTCGCTCGACGACGGCCGCGCTCGCCTCACCGCGCACACCGCGTTCGACGATCCGACGATGCGCGCGACTGCCGCGCCGCGCCGGAGCATCGAGGTGCGTGCGCTCGTGTTCTGGCCGGCGGCTGGGTGAGCGGCGAAGGTAGGCGATGACGGCAAGCGGTGACCACAAGCGGCGACGACAAGCAGCAACGACAAGCAGCAACGACAAGCAGCGACGACAAGCAGCGACGACAAGCAGCGACGACAAGCAGCGACGACAAGCAGCGACGACAAGCAGCGACGACAAGCAGCGACGACAAGCAGCGAATAGAGTAGAGCCTCGGTAGATCGACCGGGACGGGTTTGGTTCGCATCGGGCGCCGACGATGCGCGCGGCGCGATGCGGCAACGCGTGTTGCGGCGGACCCAGGCAGGGCTCGCCGCGCCTCGGCCCGTCGCATGCGTTCGCCGCTTGCGGCGGCACCGGTTTCACCCGCGGCGGCATGGGCGGCCCAGCGTTCGCGCCGCCACATTGCCGCTCGCACGCGACAGAAACGGCTGGCGACGAGCGCCGTATTCTTCATATAATTGCCGCTGCATTTCGACCGAGCGTGCAATGCCGATCCGAGCGCCGATGCATGTTGCGAGGCTCGCTCGATCGTCGTCGACTTCCCAAGCAACGCGAAACGGATGCGCGCCCGCGGCACACGCGCTTGTTCATGCCTGTCGGGCGGCGACGATGCGCGCGCGTCGGCACGATCGGACGCGCGTTGCGCGATGCGTCGCGACACCCGGACGAATCCGGCCGCTGCGCCGCGGCGTTGCGATTGGCGGAACGAAGCGGTTCGATCGCGATTCGCTTTCGATCGGGCGCGGTGATCCGATTCGCCGCCGGGCGTCGCGCCGTCTTCGCGAAGCGGTCGGCAGCGGCGGAGCACGTGGCCGAGGCCGCACGCTTTAGGCCGTGACGTCGCACGCCGCGCGCAACACGCTACGGTCTTCCCTCGACACGACATCACAGCGGCGCACACCCGCGCGCCGACAGGAGACATGGGTGACTTCACAAGACGAACGGCTGCACCGCGGCCTGGAGGAGCGGCACATCAACCTGATGGCGCTCGGCGCGACGATCGGCGTCGGCCTCTTTCTCGGCTCCGCCACCGCGATTCGCTCCGCGGGCCCGGCGATCCTGCTGACCTACATCCTCGGCGGCATCGCGATCTTCCTCATCATGCGCGCGCTCGGCGAAATGGCGATCGACAATCCGGTCGCGGGCGCGTTCAGCCGCTACGCGCAAGACTACATCGGGCCGCTCGCCGGGTATCTGACGGGCTGGACCTACTGGTTCATGTGGATCGTCACGTGCATGGCGGAAATCACCGCGGTCGGCGTCTACATGCACATGTGGTTTCCCGACGTGCCGAACTGGATCTGGACGTTCGCCGCGCTGATCGTGATGGGCGCCGTGAACTTCATCGCGGTCAAGCTGTACGGCGAGTTCGAATTCTGGTTTGCGCTGATCAAGATCGTGACGATCGTGCTGATGATCGCGCTCGGCGGACTGATGATCGTCGCGGGCGTCGGCAACGGCGGCGTGGCGACCGGCATCTCGAATCTGTGGGCGCACGGCGGCTTCATGCCGAACGGCTTCTCGGGCGTCGTCGACGCGCTGCCGATCGTGATGTTCGCGTATCTCGGCGTCGAGATGCTCGGGCTCACGGCGGGCGAAGCGCGCAATCCCGAGAAGTCGCTTGCGAAGGCCGTGAACTCGGTGTTCTGGCGCGTCATGATCTTTTATGTCGGCGCGCTGTTCGTGATCATGTCGATCTACCCATGGAACCAGATCGGCACGCAAGGCAGCCCGTTCGTGATGACGTTCTCGCGGCTCGGCATTCCGGCCGCCGCCGGCATCATCAACTTCGTCGTGCTGACGGCGGCGCTGTCGTCGTGCAACAGCGGGATCTTCAGCACCGCGCGGATGCTGTTCAATCTCGCCGAGCAGGGGCAGGCGCCCGAGCGGCTCGCGTCGGTGAACCGGCGCGGCGTGCCGGTGTACGGCGTGCTGATCTCGGCGGCGCTGCTGTTCGTTGGCGTCGTGCTCAACTACTTCGCGCCTCAGAAGGTGTTCGTGTGGCTCACATCGGTATCGACGTTCGGCGCGATCTGGACCTGGTGCGTGATCCTGATCGCGCAATTGCGTTTTCGCCGCCGCGTGTCGGCCGAGCGTCTTGCGCGGCTGCCGCTGCGCGTGCCGTTCCATCCGGTGTCGTCGTTCGTCGCGCTCGCGTTTCTCGCCTTCGTCGTCGTGCTGATGGCGTTTTCGCCCGACACGCGCGTCGCGCTCGTCATCGGGCCGATGTGGATCGCCGCGCTGACCGTGTACTACTACGTGTATCAGGCGGGGCGGCGCGCGCAGCTGACGTCGCCGACAGACAGGTGAGCGTAGCGTACCGGCGGACGAGGGCGATCGCGCGACAACGGGCACGCGTCCGCGCGCCCGTTGTCGATTGCGTTGGCGGGCGTGCTATCGCGTCGCTGCGCGACGGATGCATTCGTGCGCTCGACGGCTGTTTCATCGTTCGATTTGCAACGGAAAAGCGCGCTGCGGCGCTGCGGGCGTGCTCGATGTCGGCGCGCGATGCGGCTTTCGATTGCGTGCGGGAGTTGCAGGCGTGATCGCGGCGCGACGTGTCGCGTTGGCCCATGCGATCGATTCGAGCGCGCTGCGGAAAACGTCCGTAAAGCGATTCGCACTGCACGTGCCATACGCCACGCATGCGGCGAAATGCGGCGAACCCGCGCATCGCATATCGCACGAAATCCGTACGCGCGATGCGCGACATGAAAGAAGGCATGCGAACGAACGCACCGACAAGCGAGGCGACAGGCGCTACTCGCGATTCAAATCGTTTCAAATGACGGGATGAAGCAGCACTCGTCTTTCAGACGCCCGCATCGATTAATTCCGATACGGCCTGGTTGGGCTCGACGCCGCAATGACGACACCAGTCGAGATAAAAGAGAATATCGACATAGCGTTCTCCTCGTTCGATCTTGGAGAGATAGGACTGGTCGATGCTCAGACGCTCAGCCAATTGAGTCTGGGTGAGGCCTGCCGCTCTTCTCAGCGCCCGCAAATGCGTGCGCAGAATGACATAACGAGGGTGATGAATGGAAGGGAGCATGGGCGAATGCTCCCTGCTGAATCGAAATAGTCCACCTTGGCCTAATTGGGCTATGATAGCCGAAAACCGACTTCGACACTATTCAACACAACAACGCGGTTTTCGATTGTCGGTCGAAAAGAGGCAGTGGAATCTACGGGGAAATGGTAATGGCAACATACAAGGAATTGCTTGCCCAATTGGATGTTTTGAAGCAGCAGGCAAAGACCGCGCGCGCGGTCGAACTGCCCGACGTGCTCGTCGAGCTTCGCAGAAAGATCGTCAAGTACGGTCTCACGCAGAAAGACCTGTTCCCGCCGCGTCTCGGACGTCCGAAGAAAGCCGACGCGCTGCCGAAGCCGCGCTATCGCGATCCGGAAACGGGCGCGACCTGGACGGGGCGCGGCCGCGCACCTGCATGGATCGCGGGGCAAGATCGCGAGCGATTCCTGATCGAATAGCGCACTGACTGCGATCGCACGTGATGCGCTTCATGTGCGTCTGGTCGCGGCGCGCCATCGGGTGGAGCGCCGTGTGCGTTTGTGCGTTCGCGCGTTTGCGAATGAGGTATTCGCGAATGACGTTAGCGCGTTCGCGCATGCAGCCCGTGCGCGCTTGTGCTTGTGTATCCCGTTCGGTTTCGATCGACACGATGGGATGCGTGGCGGTTGCCGTCGGCATCGGCGACATTCAATGTTCATGCAATTCGAGGCATCCGAAGCATCGATCCGATGCCGATGCCGATGCCGATGCCACGCCACGTCGCACCACACCGCGCCACGCCACACCGCGCCACACCGCGCCACCGCGCTCGCGCGACGACGCGATGGTCAACGCGCGGCGTCCGCCCGCGCGGTCCCGGCGCGCTCGCCGAAGCGCTCGTTGTGCCCGACGCCGTTCAGATAGTAGTTGCCGATCACCGCTTCGCGGACGATCGCCGGATTATGTGACGCGAGCACGCGCGCGTTGCGCCAGTGGCGGTCGAAGCGGCGCGTCTCGCTCGTCGCCGATGCGCCGCCCACTTCGAACAGCAGCGTCGCGGCCTCGAGCGTCTGCGCAAGGACGATCTGCTGCGCCTGGAACGCCTGGATGTCGACGCGCACGTAAGCATCGTCGGTCGCGTCGCCGGCCGCGCGCGCGGCGGATATCGCGTCGAGCGTCCGCGCGATCGCCGCGACGATGCTCTGCGTCGAGTAGGCGAGGCTCGCGAGCCGCCCGATCACGCGCTGTACGAGCGGATCGTGACGCGGGCTCGATGCGCCCGGCACGCCGAACGTGCGCGTGCGGTCGCGCGTGAACTCGACCGCGTCGCGCAGCACCGCGCGCGAGATGCCCGCGAGGTTCGCGAGATGCAGCGTCTGGAAGTACGCGGTCAGCAGGCTGTTGCTGCGCGGCTGCGATGCGTCGAAGCGGCGATAGATGTTCTCAGGCTCCACCTCGACGCGCGTGAAGCGCGTCGTTCCGCTGCCCGTCAAGCGCTGGCCGAAGCCGTCCCAATCGTCGATCCGCTCGACGCCGTGCGTATCGGCCGGCACGAGCACGCGCAGATCGGCGTCGCCGTCGTTCGCGGTCACGTCGACCCAGTCCGCATACAGCGTGCCCGTCGTGTAGTACTTCTCGCCGTCGAGATACAGCTTGCCGTTCTCGCGCGACAGCCGCACGGTATTGCTCGTGACGGCGGTTCGCTCGGCCGTCGCACCACCGACGATCGTCCCTTGAGCGATGCGCGCGAACCAGCGATCGCGCAGCGCGTCGTCGGCGCTCTCGTGCAGCATCTCGACGAAGCCGCCGTGCACGCGCAGGATCTGCGGCAGGTTCGAATCGGCTTCGCCGAGCCGCGCGATCAGCGCGAAGAACTGCGCGAGATCGATGCCGTCGCCGCCCGCGAGCCGCGGCACGCGCAGCTTCGTGAAGCCGGCGTCGCGCAGCCACGCGACGGGCTCGTACGGCAGGTCGCGATGCTGGTCGCGCGCGGCCGCGCCTTGCGCGATGCGATCGAATACCGGCGCGAGGCGGCGGATCAGCGGATCGTCGTCGAACAGGAGCGCGGCATCGGCGATGGCGCGTTCGTGTGCATCGGCGCGCGGCGGGGCGGCGGGCGTCGCGGCTCGCCGCAGCGTGAAATCGGGCGTGGAGAAGGCCATTGGAGATCCTGGCGGGGCATGGGCGCGAAAAGAGACAACGTTAAACGGCGCGGGCCCGCCCGGACAACGAACGATTCGTGCGATTCTTATGCGGCTGCGTGGGTTCGCGCGACGGCGAAGTTTGCTTGCCGTCGGCGGTCGATGCGCGGCGAACGTGTTCGACGATCGTCTTGTCTCATCTCGTCTCGTTGCGACGCGCATCACGCAACGCAGCATCGCGCAACGTCGGGCCCGCCGCCGTCATGCGCGATCGGAAATCGCGCGCGGCGGCGGGCCCGGCACCCGTTCGTGCGTATGCGCGAGACGCTCGGCTAGCGTCCGGAATTCGAGATCCACAGCCTTGCCGCCTTGCTTCGGGCCGGAATCCACGTCGCGGCAAACAGCGCGAGCGCGACCCAGCCGAGCGCGACGTCGCCCACCAGATGGATGTGCTCGCCCGGCATCATCAGACCCTGCACGAACATCAGGCCGAAATGAGCGACATTCGCGACGACCGTGAAGTCGAGAAACAGCTTGTGCTCGAACGGATCGTTGGCGGCCTCCCACAGGAAGACGCCCCACACGACGTAGATCGCCGAGATCATCAATTCGTAGTGCTCACCGCCACCGTGCACGCCGCCCCACCGCACGAGGCGCAATATCAGAAGGCCGACGGGATCGCCCGCGACCTGATGGTCGATGCCGAGCAGGATCGTGACGATCGCCGTGCCGAAGAACAGCAGGAACGACACGCCGAGCAGGCGCGTGATCAGCGATAGCCACGGCGAGGCTTGCGGCCAGTCGCGCCGCTGTATCGAATTCGAAGACATGAAATACACCGTTTGCGTGAGATTGGACGAGCCGAGCGATTCGACGCGAGGCCGCCGCGCTCGTGCTCGCGGACGGCGCAGCGATCGCCAACGCATCGCGTGTCGGCGATCGCGCTGCGCTCAGCTCGCTTGGACCGTCATCGGATGCAGCGGAATGCGCCGCGGCGCCGCATTGGCCGCATATCGCGCATTGCTCGCGTCGATGTTCGCAAGCAGCCGGTCGAGCGTCGCGAAGTGCTTTCGATTGTCGTGATCCCACGGATGGAAGCCGGGCTTGAAGTAGGCGAGCGTTCGCGGCACCAATTTCACTAGGCCCTTCGCGAAGAATCTCATGAACGCCCACTTGCCGGTGACCTTGCCGTGCATGCGCCGGTGCGCGTTCACGAGTGCGATGTGGAAATAGAAGTTCGTTCCCCAGAACACGGCGCTCGTCAGCACCATCGACCCGACGCGCATCAGATAGCGCGTCGGCCCCGGCTTCATCACCGCGTTCCACACGTCGAACGCGACTGCCTTGTGCTCGGTTTCTTCCATCGAATGCCAGAGCCACATGTTCGCGTATGCATCGGCCGAGTCGTGGAAATGCTCGAAATTGCTGAGCAGCATGTCGGTCATGATCGCCGTGTAGTGCTCGAACGCGATCGTCTGCGCAAGCCGAAGCGGCGGCGGCAACACCTTCTGCATCAGGCCCGTGAATTTCCAGAAGCCTCGGTCGAGCCGGTGGGCCGGATAGCCGGCGGCTTCGCCGACGTCGTTGAACTCGACGTGTTCGCGGCTGTGCATCGCCTCCTGCCCAATGAAACCCTGGACCTGCTTCAGTAATTCGGGATCCTGAATGCGATCCCGATAGTGGCGGACCGAATCGATGAAAAAGCGCTCGCCTGCCGGGAACATCAGCGACAGCGCGTTGAAGTAATGCGTGTTGACCACGCCGTTCACGTGCCAATCGCCGATGCGATCGGGCGGAAGGGCGAAGCGGACGTCGCGGCGGACAATAGCGGTCATCGGGTCTCTCCATATCTTGCGAATCGATGGTGCGTCCGCATCGAATTGGCGCATCGCGGGCGGACACGGAAGGTCGAGCCGTCCTGGTTCCGTGCACGGAATCCCGGCGGCTCTTTGTAATAACGATCGTTATGCAATGAACGCTACGCCGCGATTTGATCGTTGTCAACTGAATCAGTGTTTACTGTATTGATTGGACGGCTCAGAACGGAGCGATTCCGTCGACGAGGGCGTCGATCACGCGGGGAAACCCGAAGCCGGAGCTTCGGGGCCGGCGCGCGCCCGATGTGTTGTGCAATGCAGCGGCGTGTCGAGGCGCGCCGCGTGGCGTGGCTTGCCATGACGCGTCGATCACGTCGTTGCCGCCCGCTTAACGCCGCCGCGCATATCGATCTGCGGATAAATTCGTGGCGGCGCGCATCCGATCGGCCCAGAATCGTCGGCATTCCAAACGACACGCCTCGCAAGCGAGGCCGACCGCCGATGAGCCGAGATCTGCTGCTCCTGCTGGAACCCGGGTTCACTGATCCCCAACACCCGGGCGAGCGTTTCGTCTGCCCCGGCAGCGTGCCGATCGAAGGCTTGCTCGCGAGCGATCCGCCGAAGCAGGCGCGTCTCGACATTCGACGGCTGCCGTTCGCGCGGCCGCGCGAAGCGGCGATCGCCGCGCTCGACGTCGACCACCAGGGGCTGCCCGTGCTCGTCTTCGGCGACGATGCGCCGCCGCCCGGCGATGCGCTGACGCTCGGCGACAAGCGTTTCGTCACTGATTCGCGCCGCATCCTCGAACTGCTCGCCGAGCGGCACGGCTTTCCGAAGCTGCATTGAGCGGCGACGCGGCACGAGAGCGGCGCGGCCGCGCAGTGTGAGTCGAAGCGCGCATCGACGCACGCTGTCGCCAGTTCGCCGTTTCCGCGCCGCTTTCCACGATCATCGATGACCCACGTCCTGAAACGGCCGTCGCGCCGGCGATTGCATCTGAACGTCAACATCCTGCATTCGGGCTTCGTGCCGTCCGCGTGGCGGGTCGACGAAGCCGATCCGCGCGCGTTCGTCGACGTCAGGCATTACGTGCGCGTCGCGCGGATCGCCGAGGCGGCGAAGTTCGACGCGGTGTTTCTCGCGGACAACGCGTCGATCGTCGATCAGGTCGACTTTCGTCCGATCACCGCGCTCGAACCGACGATTCTGCTCGCGACGATCGCCGCCGCGACGACGCATATCGGCCTCATCGGCACGGCGTCGACGAGCTACAACGAGCCGTTCAATCTCGCACGCCGCTTCGCGTCGCTCGATCACGCGAGCGACGGACGCGCCGGCTGGAATGTCGTGACGACGGCCGATCCCGGCTCCGCGCGCAATTTCGGCCTGGACGCGGTGCCCGGTCATGCGCAGCGCTATGCGCGCGCGGCGGAGTTCGTCGACATCGTGAAGGCGCTGTGGGACAGCTGGGACGACGACGCGCTCATCGGCGACAAGGCGAACGGCCGCTTCGTCGACACGCGCAAGGTGCGGCCGATCGCGCATCGCGGCGCGCATTTTCGCGTGCACGGGCCGCTGAACCTGCCGCGTCCGCCGCAAGGGCATCCGGTGCTCGTGCAGGCGGGCGGCTCGGCCGACGGGCGCGCGTTCGCCGCGCGGCACGCGGAGGCGGTGTTCTCCGCCTCGCAATCGTTCGACGAGGCGCTCGGCTATGCACGCGAGCTGAAGGCCGCGGCGGCCACGTTGGGCCGCGGCGACATCAAGGTGCTGCCGGGTCTCACGACGATCGTCGGCGCGACCGAAGCCGACGCGCTGCGCCGCCGCGACGCGCTCGTCG
Source organism: Burkholderia sp. ABCPW 14 (assembly GCF_001523835.1). Taxonomy (NCBI): domain Bacteria; kingdom Pseudomonadati; phylum Pseudomonadota; class Betaproteobacteria; order Burkholderiales; family Burkholderiaceae; genus Burkholderia; species Burkholderia sp. ABCPW 14. The sequence continues at coordinate 66,245 of NZ_LOVS01000117.1, forward strand.
ACCTGATCCCGCTGCGCTACAGCCTGAACCGGCTTGCGGGTACGCTCGGCGTGCCGGTCGAGCGGCTCGCGCCCGACGCGCCGCTGCCCGACGATCTCGCGCTGCCCGACGGCGGCAACGGCAATCACACGTTCTTCCAGGCGACGCTCGCGAGCGCGCGGCGGCACCGCTACACGGTGCGCGAGCTGATGCGCGCAATGGCGGGCGGCGCGGGACATCGGGTGATCGTCGGCACGCCCGAGCAGATCGCCGACGACATCGCGCATTGGTTCGAAGCCGGCGCGGCCGACGGCTTCAACCTGATGCCGGACGTGCTGCCGGGCGGCCTGCAGGATTTCGTCGACGGCGTCGTGCCGATCCTGCAGCGGCGCGGAATCTTCCGGACCGAATACGAAGGGACGACGCTGCGCGATCATCTCGGCCTCGTGCGGCCGGGGAGTTCGGGCGGACGCGAGCGCGCGTGAGCCGCGATCCGCTCAGTCGGGCCGCTTCGGCGGCGCATGCGCGTGCCCGGTCCGCTCGGCGAGCCGATGCGCGGCGATGCGCTTTTTCGTCGCCTGTCGCTTGATCTGTCGATACGCTTTCTTTTCGCTGATCGTTCGTATCGGCGGTATCTTCGCGTCGTCGAGCGCGCGCTGCGATCCCACTCGCTGCTCGAGTCGCGCGATCCGCCGGCGATGTTCGTCTTCGCGCCGGCGCCGCCGGCATGCGAGCGCCATCGCGCTCAGGAGCCCGAACGACCGGACGGGCGTCGACAGCGTGCATTCGACGTCGATTCGTAGCAGCATGTCGAGAATCGCCGGACTCTCATAGTCGCGATCGTGATCACGATGACGGGCGGGCGTCCATCGTCCTCGAACCACGGGATCGACAGATCGGGCCGCACCGCTAGCACGGCGAGATCGGCGCGCTCGGGCAGCGCGGCGGGCGGCGGCCATCGCCGTTGCAGCGGCGGGAACGATCGATGCATCGCAGCGGTGATCATGCGAATCGCGGCGCGAGTGCGCACGACGCTTCACGCGACGCAAAGCCGGCGCGCAGCGAAACGGCGGCACGGGTATCATTCGACGCTTCCGAGCCATCGCGCGGCGGCTTCGCGCCGCGCCCACCACGGGATACCCATGAGCCTGCACAAGATCATCTATGACACGGACCCGGGCGTCGACGATTCGATGGCGCTCGTGTTCCAGGTGCTTCATCCGGACATCGAGCTGCTCGGCGTGACGAGCGTGTTCGGCAACGCGATGATCGACACGACGACCCGCAACGCGCTCTATCTCGCGGGCCGCTTCGCACCCGGCGTGCCCGTTGCACGCGGCGCGGCGGCGCCGCTGCGGCGGCCGGCGCCCGAGCCGCTCGGCGGCATCCACGGCGACGACGGCCTCGGCAACACGGGCCTCAGCCTGTCCGTCGACGTCGCGCACGCGCCGAATCTCGATGCGCGGGCCGCGCATCGCTTCATCATCGACACGGTGCGCGCACATCCGCACGAAGTCACGCTGCTCGCGGTCGGTCCGCTGACGAATCTCGCCCACGTGCTCGCCGAGGACCCCGAGGTCGCGACGCTGGTCAAGCAGGTCGTCATCATGGGCGGCGCGTTCGGCACCGCGGGCGTGCTCGGCAACGTGTCGCCCGCCGCCGAGGCGAACATCTTCGGCGATCCGGACGCGGCGGACATCGTGATGTCGGCGCCGTGGCCGCTCGCGATCGTCGGGCTCGACGTCACGCAGAACACGATCATGACGACCGAGTACCTCACCGCGCTGCGCGACGACGCGGGCGACGTCGGCCGCTTCGTGTGGGACGTGTCGCGCCATTACGAGGCGTTCCATCGCGCGAGCGCGGGGCTCGCGGGCATCTACGTGCACGATTCGTCGGCGGTCGCGTACGTGGTCGCGCCGCAGCTGTACAAGACGCGCACGGGCCCGGTGCGCGTGCTGACGGGCGGCATCGCGGCCGGCGAGACGATCCAGAAGCCGGCGACGATTACCGTGCCCGCGCCGGACTGGGACGGACGGCCGCCGCGCGACGTGTGCGTCGGCGTCGATGCGGACGCGATGCTCGCGCTTTATCGAAAGACGCTCATCGGCTGACGGGCGGCTTGCGGCTCGCGGATGATATCGTGCTTGATGCGGCGTCGAAGCCGACTGCCTGCAGGAAGCGCTCGAACGTCGCCGCGTCCGCGTACGATTTCTGCGTGCCGAAGCCCGTCACCGAATGCGCGGCATACGCGGATGCGAGCCGCATCGCGGCGGGCACGTTGCCCGTCGCGACGTAGTGGCGCGCGAAGCAGCCGATGTACGCGTCGCCCGCGCCCGTCGTGTCGCGCGCATCGACCGCGACGGCCGGCACGCGCACGATTCCCGCGCGCGACACGAGCAGCGAGCCTTTGTCGCCGAGCGTGACGAGCACGTTCTTCAACCCGCGCTTGACGAGCGAGCCCGCCGCGCGCGTGACCGCATCGAGCGTGTCGGTCGACATGCCCGACACGAGCGAGAGCTCGGTCTCGTTCGGCACGAGGAATTCGAGCTTGGCGAGCCGCGCGAAGTCGAGGCCGGAGACGCCGGGCGCGGGATTCAGCAGCACCGGGATGCCGCGCGCGGCGGCGAAATCGATTGCATAGTTGACCGTATCGATGTCGATCTCGAGTTGCAGCACGACGAGGCGACTCGCCTCGATCTTCGCGGCCGCCGCGTCGATGTCGGCCGGCCTCAGATGCAGGTTCGCGCCCTTGACGATCAGGATCCGGTTGCGCGAATCGGGGCTCACGAAAATCGGCGCGACGCCGCTCGATACGCCGGACACGCGGCGCACGTGCTCGGTATCGATGCCGACGCGCTCGAAGTTGCGCAATGTGTTGTCGGCGAACAGATCGTCGCCGACCTTCGACACCATCACGACACGTGCGCCGAGCTTCGACGCGGCGACCGCCTGGTTTGCGCCCTTGCCGCCGCAGCCGATCTCGAAGTTCGGCGCTTCGAGCGTTTCTCCGTCGGCCGGCATCCGCGTGACGTAGGTCACGAGATCGACCATGTTGCTGCCGATTACGGCGATCGTCTCCATCTGTGGTGTCCTCGGAATGGTTGTCATGATTATCGTGATTGTCGTGCGAGCGCGTGTCGGGACTCGCCTCCGAATGGAATCACATCGGCGGCGCGCACTCAATCGTTTTTGCGGGTGCGGCGCAATCGATGCGGGCAGCCGCGATCGATCGCCTGTTCGTTCGTGCGCGACTTGAAAGACGTTTTGGCATCCGACATTTTTACGTGGGCGCAGCGAAGGCGGGGACAATCGCGGAATCCGGCGAATCGGCTGGTATAGTGGCGCGCTTTGTTGCCGATGTCGTTGTCAGTGAATGAATAAGTTGTTTCTGGTACTCAAATGGTCTTTCGTATCGCTGATCGTTGTCCCGGCGACGGCGAGCCGGGCCGGCGGACAGAACCCGTTCGATGTGGCCGACGTATCGCCGCACACGTTCGCCGCGAAAGAGATCAATCGATCGGCTGCCGATGCGTCGAGCTACGGGTCGCCCGTGACGTCGGTGTTCGGCGATGCGAAGGGCGCGCTGCCATCGTTCGAAGCGAAGCGGCGGCCCGGAAATCGTGGTCGAAAAGCCTGTGCCCGGCGTCACGTGCGCGAGCGAGGCGGGTAATTCCATCGGGTGCAGCACGGGCTTTTGAGCGTCGCCGCGCAGGGGGTTCTGCGGCGGCGCGTTGGCGGTGGATTATCGCCAATCCGGAGCCGCGTGGCGTTCACGGCGCGAAGCCGACGAGCGTGGATGGCGACAGCCGATATGCGCACGCGCTGCGACATGTTCGCCGCGATTGTTTTGCCGGACGAATGCATGCGGCTTGCCGCTGGAAGGAAGGCGATCACGCCAGCGCCCGCGCGACACGGAAGCCGAAATACAGTTTGCCGTGATTGCGCGTGAGCGTCGCGATTGTCGGGCGTCGTCGCGCAGAATTCCGACGCATGCCGGACGGCGCACGCGGCGCGCGAACACGCGGGCCGCGGCCACTGCAATCGTGGTGCGACCGGCGTCGGACCACGAAGCGCGCCACCCACCACACATGAGCGCCGCCACGACCGTTCACGCCACGCGCGAACGGTGCCGGCCACTGTCGCAAAGCCACCGGCCGGCCGTGCGCTATCATGCGCGGATGACTCAACTGGTCACGGTTCACAGCCCCCGTAATTGGGGATGCACCATCGACTGCTCGTAATCGCCGAATCCCGTGCCGCCCGATCCGTCGTCTCCTCCCGCGTTCTATTACCTGTCGAATTTCGAGCGAGCGCTCGCGTGGCTCGTCGAGCGCTACGACGACGTGCTCGACGCCGACGAGCACGCGTTCGTCGCTGCGTTCTACCGCCTGCCGCGCGTGTCGCGCGCGCTGCTCGTGCGGATGCTGATGCGCAAGGGGCCGATCTTCCGCGCGAGCAAGCTCGTCTACGACGAGATCGGCTGCTCGCTCGCGGCCGCGGCGCCGCTCGTCGAACTCGGCTGGATCGATCCGGAGCCGGCGCTCGCGCTCGACGAACTGTTCGCGCTCGCGACGAAGCCCGAGCTTCGCGACGCGTTTGCCGACACGCCCGCGAGCGGCGCGATCCGCAAGGCCGACTGGCTCGACGCGTTGCGCGCGGCCCACGACGGCGAGCGAACCTGGGCGCAGTGGCTGCCGTCGATCGACGACCGCGTGCTGCGCGTGACGGTCGATAGGCTCTGCAACCGGCTGCGGCTGATGTTCTTCGGCAATCTGCATCAGGACTGGTCGGAGTTCGTGCTCGCCGATCTCGGGCTGCTTCAGTACGAGACGGTCGCGTTCGCGCCGTCGTCGCGCGCGTTCCAGCGGCGCGGCGACGTCGACGCTTATCTGCAATTGCACGCGTGCCGCGAGCAGCTCGAACGCTGGCCGGAAGAGACGCCGCTCGCGCCCCTCGTCGCGGTCGCGGCCGCGATCGACTGCGGGAACGCGTGGCTCGCGATGCGGCGCGCGAAGCTGTCGTTCGCGATCGGGCAGGCATGCGAGCGCCGCGCGGATTGGGACGGCGCGCTCGCCGCATACGAATCGAGCGCATGGCCCGGCAGCCGGCAGCGGCGCGTGCGCGTGCTTGAACGCGGCGAGCGCTTCGACGCGGCGCTCGCGCTCGCCGACGAAGCGACGCGCGCGCCCGAAAACGAAGCGGAGGCGCAGCAGATCGCACGGATGCTGCCGCGGCTGCGGCGGCGCATCGGCTTGTCGGCGACGCGCGCGGCGAGTGCGGCGAGTGCGGCGAGTGCGCAGGCGATTCCGCGCGACTGCATCGAGCTCGCGCATCCGGGCGCGCCGTATCCGGTCGAATACGTCGCGCGCGATCACCTGAGCCGCGCGGATGCGCCCGTCTTCTACGCCGAGAACACGCTGATCAACTCGCTGTTCGGGCTCCTGTGCTGGGAGCCCGTGTTCGCCGCGGTGCCGGGCGCGTTCTTCCACCCGTTCCAGCGCGGCCCGGCCGATCTGCATGCGCCCGACTTTCGCGCACGCCGCGCCGCGCAGTTCGACGCGTGCCTCGCGCAACTCGACGGTCCGCAATACCGCGACACGATCCGCCGCCACTACGCGCAGAAGATGGGCGTGCAGTCGCCGTTCGTGTTCTGGGGCGCGCTCGACGATGCGCTGCTCGAGCATGCGCTCGCATGCCTGCCCGCCGAGCATTTGCGGCTGTGGTTCGAGCGGCTGCTCGACGACGTGCGCGGCAACCGCTCGGGACTGCCGGACCTCGTGCGCTTCTGGCCCGATGCGCGCCGCTACGAACTGATCGAAGTGAAAGGCCCGGGCGACCGGTTGCAGGACAACCAGATCCGCTGGCTCGACTACTGCGTGCGGCACCGGATGCCGGTGCGCGTGCTCGACGTGCGCTGGGCCGGCAACGCGCACGCGCCGCACGACGAGGAGGCGCTCGCGTGAGCTATGTCGTCGCGGTGCGCGCGATGTGCGAGTTCACCGCGCGCGAAGGCGATCTCGATCTGCGCTTCACGCCCGCGCCGAGCGCGCTCGAAGGGATGGCCGGGCACGCGACGGTCGCGTCGCGGCGCGGCGCCGGCTACGAGAAGGAGATCGCGCTCGCGGGCGAGCATCGCGGCCTGACGGTGCGCGGCCGCGCGGACGGCTACGATCCGGTGCTGAACCGTCTCGAAGAGATCAAGACGCATCGCGGCGATCTCGGCAAGATGCCGGCGAACCAGCGCGCGCTGCATTGGGCGCAGGCGCGGGTGTACGGGCATCTGCTGCGCGAATCGCGCGGGCTTGCGGAACTGACGGTCGCGCTCGTTTATTTCGACGTGGGAACGTTGCGCGAGACGGTGCTGACCGAAACGCACACGGCCGCGACGCTCGAGGCATGCTTCGTCGAGCAGTGCGAGCGCTTCGTCGACTGGGCGGCGCGCGAGGACGCGCATCGCACCGCGCGCAATGCGGCGCTGCGCGCGCTCGCGTTTCCGCATGCGCAGTTTCGGAGCGGGCAGCGCGAGCTCGCCGTCGCCGCCTATCGCGCCGCGCGCGACGGCCGCGCGCTGCTCGCGCAGGCGCCGACCGGCATCGGCAAGACGCTCGGCACGCTGTTTCCGCTGTTGAAGGCGTGCGCGGAGGATCATCTCGACCGGCTGTTCTTCCTGACCGCGAAGACGCCCGGCCGCGCGCTCGCGCTCGACGCGGCCGATGCGCTGCGCGCGGCGGCGGGCGGCGCGCTGCCGCTGCGCGTGCTCGAACTCGTCGCGCGCGACAACGCGTGCGAGCATCCGGACGCCGCATGTCACGGCGAATCGTGTCCGCTCGCGCGCGGCTTCTACGACCGGCTCGCGGCCGCGCGCGCCGCCGCGCTCGAACACGGCCGGCTCGATCGCGCGACGGTGCGCGCCGCGGCGCTCGCGCACGACGTGTGCCCGTACTATCTCGCGCAGGAGCTCGCACGCTGGTGCGACGTCGTCGTCGGCGACTACAACTACTACTACGACGGCCGCGCGCTGCTGCACGGCCTCGCGCAGCAGAACCAGTGGCGCGTCGGCGTGCTCGTCGACGAGGCGCACAACCTGCTCGACCGCGCACGCGGGATGTACAGCGCGGCGCTCGATCAGCGCGAGCTCGCCGGGGTCCGCAAGCTCGCGCCCGCGCCGCTCGCGAAGGCGCTCGAGCGATTGAACCGCGAATGGAATGCGCTCAATCGCGAGCAGGAGACCGCGTACACGGTGCACGCGGACGTGCCGCCGCGCGTGCTGTCGGCCGCGCAGAACCTGATCGGCCGGTTTTCGGAGCTCGCGGCGGAAGCGCCGCTCGTGCTCGACGCCGCCGTGCTGCGCTTCTGCTTCGATGCGATCCACTTCGTCGCGCTCGCCGAGCAGTTCGACACGCATTCGATCTTCGATGCGACGCTCGTGCGAGCGATCGCGCCGCGCCGCGGCAAGCAGGCGTCGGTCCTTTGCGTGCGCAACGTGATCCCGGCCGATTTCCTCGCGCCGCGCCACGACGCCGCGCGTGCGACCGTGATGTTCTCGGGCACGCTGAGCCCGTTCGATTTCTACCGCGACACGCTCGGCCTGCCGGACGACACGGGCGCGCTCGACGTCGAAGGGCCGTTCCGTGCGGAGCAACTGACGGTGAAGGTTGCCGCGCACGTGTCGACGCGCTGGCGCGACCGCGAGCGCTCGCTCGAGCCGATCGTCGAGCTGATCGCCGCGCAGTACGCGGCGCGGCCGGGCAACTACCTGGGGTTTCTTAGCAGTTTCGAGTACTTGCAGCAGGTCGTCGCGCGGCTGCGCGAGCGCCATCCCGAGCTGCCCGTCTGGGAGCAGGCGCCCGGCATGGACGAGGCCGCGCGCGATGCGTTTCTCGCGCGCTTCGAGCCGAACGGGCGGGGCATCGGTTTCGCGGTGCTGGGCGGCGCGTTCTCGGAGGGCGTCGACCTCGCGGGCGACCGGCTGATCGGCGCGTTCGTCGCGACGCTCGGGTTGCCGCAGGTCAACGACGTCAACGAGGAGATGCGTCGCGCGATGGACGCGCGCTTCGGCCGCGGCTACGACTATGTCTACCTGTTTCCGGGATTGCGCAAGGTCGTGCAGGCGGCGGGGCGGGTGATCCGCACCGAGCACGACGAAGGCGTCGTGCATCTGATCGACGACCGGTTCCGGCGCGGCGAGGTGCGGCGGCTGTTGCCGCGGTGGTGGCGGCTGAGCTGACGGACTGCGGAGCCGCGAGTGCGGCGCGCGCGGCCGGAAGGCTCCGACCTTCGTCCGATGGGGTGCCGGCGCCGGCGACATCAGGCGCCGGCCGGCCTGTATGGGGCGATCAGCGGACCCAATGGCACACGCGGTGGTGATGATGATCGAAATGGCATGCGCGATGCGGATGCGCTTCGGCCGACGGCACGAGCGCCGCGAGGGCAACGGCGGCGGCGAACGCCGACATCAGCGGGTTCTTCATGTTTCGGTCCTTTTCCCGGGCGAATGAGGGGGTGGCGGAGCGGTCGCGAACGCAGTGCCGCGCGACCGCTGGAGGCCATCATGCGAACGTGCGCTATTTCACATGTAATGAGTTGCCACGGCCGACGACGGATCACGCGAGCGGTAATCGGCGGAAATAAAGTGGCGCACCGTGGTCGTCTTGCGAACCGAACGGTTGGGTGAGTCCGATCGGCGGCCGCGCCGGTCAATGGCGTCTCGCCGACATCGAGCGGCGTTGCGATCCGCTCCCTTTTCCGATGCCGGCGGCGCGTACATCGCTCGCTTCAATTTCACCGCTCACGCCAATCGGCGCGCCCCCATCGTCTTCCTCAGCCAATCGGCGAGCCGCTGCGCGCCGTCCGGCAAATCGGCGTCCGCGCGGCTGCACAGGTAGTAGTCGCGCCCGTCGTCGAGCGCGTGATCGAACAGCTTGACGAGATCGCCGTTCATCAGTTCCCGCTCGATCAGCGGCGCGCGCAGCAGCGCCGCGCCGAGCCCCGCGCGCGTCGCGGCGAGCGCCAGTTGGCCGTCCTCGAAAAGCGGCCCGACCGCGTGCGTGACGTGTTTCACGCCCGCGCCCTGAAACCAGTTGACCCAGGTATTGCGATCCTCGTCGTGCACGAGCGGCACGGCCGCGAGATCGGCGGGCCGCTTGAACGGCCCGTGGCGGCGCGCGAACGCCGGACTGCACGCGGGAACGACTGCGCCCGACAGCAGCCGCTCGCAGCGATAGCCGCGCCAATCGCCGACGCCGAAGCGAATCGACAGATCCGACGCGTCGCTCAGGTAGTTGCGATGGTGCGCGTACAGCACCGTCACGTCGACATCCTGGTTGTCCGCGAGGAACGCGTGCAGGCGCGGAATGAACCAGCCGATGCCGAACAGCGGAATCAGGCTGATCGTGATCTGCCGCAGCGACGAGCGGTCGCGAACGAACCCCGTCGCGCTGCGCAGCACTGAGAACGCCGCGCTGATCGACCGGTAGTAATCGCGCCCTTCGTCGGTGAGCGCGAGCGTGCGGCCTTCGCGGACCGTGAGCGGTGTTTGCACGAAGGTCTCCAGCAACTGCAACTGGTGGCTGACCGCGGACGGCGTGATGTCGAGCTCGGCCGCGGCCGCCGTGACGGAGCCCACGCGCGCGAACGCTTCGAACGCGCGCACCGCGCGCAATGGCGGATCGTTGGTCAATCGTTCGATATTTTTCATGAATCGAATTTTATCGAAACGTCTTTCGTTGCGGAAATGAAAAAAATTGACTTGAATACAATGCACTGGAACCTGGGTGCAGTATTGGCATAAGTATCGAACAATTGAATATTTGCGGCAATTGAGCACAATTATTTAGTATTTTTCATGTTTGGCGCACGCTTTCATTTCCTCCCTCGATCCTCAGGTTCCGCTCTCAGATGAAATTCCCTGCCACGCTGTCGCTCGGCGCCGCACTGTCGGTCGCCGCCGTGTTCGCCGCGTCCGCTGCACAAGCGCAGACGCCCGCTCGAACCGGCGCATTCGCTCAATCCGCGCAGTCCGCGCAGTCCACGCCGCGAACCGTGCTGATCGGCCTCGCCGCGCCGCTGACCGGCCCGTCCGCGCGGATCGGCAAGGATCTGCAGAACGGCGCGCAGCTCGCGCTCGACGACGCGAACAGCCGTCATCCGGCGCTGGGCGGCAAGCCGGTCGTCTACAAGCTCGTCGCCGTCGACGACCAGTCCGATCCGCGCACCGCCGTGACGGTCGCGCAGCAGCTCGTCGAGCAGCGCGTGATCGGCGTGGTCGGTCATTGGAATACCGGCTGCAGCGTGCCCGCGTCGCGGATCTATCGCGACGCCGGCATCGCGCAGATCGCGCCGGCGTCGACCGGACATCAGTACACGCGGCAGGGCTACGCAACCGCGTTCCGGATCATGGGCCACGACGATGCGGGCGGTGCGCACGCGGGCGCGTATGTCGTGAAGGCGCTGCACGCGAAGCGGATCGCGGTGATCGACGACCGTACCGCGTTCGGCGCGGGTCTCGCCGATCAATTCGTAAAAGGCGTCGAGGCGAACGGCGGCGCGATCGTCGATCGTCAGTACGTAAATGACAAGACGACCGATTTCAGCGCGGTGCTGACGGCCGTCAAGGCGAAGCGCGCGGACGTCGTGTTCTTCGGCGGGCTGGACGCGCAGGCCGCGCCGCTCGCGCGACGGATGCGCCAATTGAAGCTGGGCGCGACGCTCGTCGGCGCGGGCGGTTTCGTCACGCAGACGTTCCTGTCGCTCGCGGGGCCTGACGGCGACGGCGTGACGGCGCTCGAGCCGGGACTGCCGCTTGCCGGGATGCCGGGCGGCGCGGCGTTCGACGCCCGCTATCGTGCGCGCTATCGCGCGCCGATCGAGCTGCACGCGCCGTTCGCATACGACGCCGCGGCGACGTTGATCGCCGCCGCCGAGCGCGCGAATTCGACGGACACGGCGCGTCTGCCGGCGGTGCTGCATGCGCTGAAACGGCAAGGCGTGACGGGCGCGATCGCGTTCGACGCCGAAGGCAATCTGCAAGACCCGGCGTTCACGATCTATCGCGCGGGCGGCGGCAAATGGACCGCGGTCGACGTGCTCGGCGGCGGCGCTGCAACCGGCACCCGAGTCGCGTCGCGTACGTCGCAGACGTCGAATGCATCGACCGCATCGACCGCATCGACCGCATCGAAATGACAACGAACCAGGAGACACGCTGATGACGATCATTCCCATTCATCCGGCCGAGGTCGGCGCGGCGGACGGCGGGCCGCTCGGCATCCTCGCGCGGCGGCGCATCGAGGCGGAGATCATCAAGCCGATCTACGAGATCATGAAGCGCGAGTTCGGCGTCGAGCGCGCGCAGGCGGTGATCGCGGAGGCTGTGCGCGGCGCCGCGCGCGACGCGGGACGCGCGTTCGCCGCGAAGGAGCCGGGCGGCACGAGCATCGCGTCGTTCGTCGCGCTGCAGGCGCTGTGGGAGAAGGACGATGCGCTCGACGTCGACGTGCATCGCGCGGACGACGCGCATTACGACTACGACGTGCGCCGCTGCGCGTATGCGCAGATGTATCGCGAGATGGGCCTGGGCGAGATCGGGCATCTGCTGAGCTGCGCACGCGACAGCGTGTTCATCGAGGGCTATGACCCGCGCATCGCGCTGACGCGCACGCGCACGCTGATGCAGGGCGGCACGCACTGCGATTTCCGCTATCGGCTGATGGAGTCGCCGGAAGACGGGGCGCGCGAAGAGGCGAGCGGCGCGCGGCAGACCGCCGGTGCGCAGCGCGGGACGCCGGCTGGTCCATGGGAGCCCGGCCTGCACGGCGACGCTTGCGCCGCGCGGCCGGAGGCGCGTGCGCACGGCGGAGAAGCGAGTGCGCCGCAACGGGCCCCTGCATGTGAAGACGCCCGGAGCGGGGCGCGCGAGGTGCGTCCGCATCGCGGCGCGCAGGACGAAGCGGGGAAATCGCAAGCGGACGGCGGGGCGTGCGCCGCGCCGCGGCAGGTGCATGCGCGCGACAGCGCATTCGATGCGGCGGAGCCTGCCGATTCGCGCACGAAACCGGAGGCGAGCGATGCCGCGTGATGAAGCGCTGCGCGTCGATGGCGCGCGCCTGTGGATGTCGCTCGGGCGGATGGCGAGCATCGGCGCGACGCCGAAAGGCGGCGTGCGCCGCCTCGCGCTGACCGACGAAGACCGGCGCGCGCGCGACCTGTTCGTCGAATGGGCGCGGGCGGCGGGCTGCACGGTCCGCGTCGACCGGATCGGCAACATCTTCGCGCGCCGCGCCGGCCGCGATCCGCACGCGGCGCCCGTGCTGACGGGCTAGCACGCGGATACGCAGCCGACGGGAGGCCGCTACGACGGCATTTACGGCGTGCTCGGCGGGCTCGAGGTCGTGCGCGCACTGAACGACGCGGGCGTCGAGACGGGACGGCCGATCGACGTCGTCGTCTGGACCAACGAGGAAGGCTCGCGCTTCGCGCCGCCGATGATCGCGTCCGGCGTGTTCGCGGGCGTCTATCCGCTCGATTTCGGGCTGTCGCGCGCGGATGCGGCCGGCGTGACGCTCGGCGATGCGCTCGCGCAAATCGGCTACGCGGGCGACGCGCCCGTCGGCGGCCCGCCGGTGCATGCGGCGTACGAACTGCACATCGAGCAGGGCGCGATTCTCGAGCGCAGCGGCCATACGATCGGCGTCGTGACGGCCGGGCAGGGGCAGCGCTGGTACGAGGCGACGCTCACGGGCGTCGACGCGCACGCGGGCACGACGCCGATGGCGCTGCGGCGCGACGCGCTCGTCGGCGCCGCGCGGATGATCGGCTTCGTCGACGCGCTCGGCCGCCGCCATGCGCCGCACGGCCGCGCGACGGTCGGGATGATCGAAGCGCGTCCGAACTCGCGCAACACGGTGCCGGGCGCGTGCTTCTTCACGATCGAGTGCCGGCATCCGGATGCCGCGACGCTCGCCGACATGGACGCGGCGCTGCGCGCGGAGCTCGCGCGAATTGCCGAGTCGGCCGGGCTGTCCGGGCGGATCGAGCAGATCGCCGACTACGCGCCGGTGCCGTTCGCGCCCGCGTGCGTGGCGGCGGTGCGCGACGCGGCGGCCGCGCTCGGCCTGCCGCATGCGGACATCGTGTCGGGCGCGGGACATGACGCATGCCATCTCGCGCGGATCGCGCCGACGGGGATGATCTTCGTGCCGTGCGTCGACGGCTTGAGCCACAACGAGGCGGAAGCGATCACGCCGGAATGGGCGGAGGCGGGTGCGAACGTGCTGCTGCACGCGGTGCTCGCGAGCGCGCTCGACACCTAGGCGGCAGGCCACGCGCCGCGCCGATCGATCCCGGATTTCGGATGCGCCGTGCCCGGCGCCGCCGCCGACATGCGTGCCGGCGGCGGCGGCCGTGGCCGGATGCGCCGGCTTTCGCGCGGCGGGCTCCGATGGTCGTCCGGGTTGAATCAAGACTTACAACAATCTTCACAATCAGATTCCAATAATTGCGATATGCTTTCATATTACGAATAACCATGAAATAAACCAACCACACAGAACGGGGGTAATTCGATGGCGATCACTCAAACGGGGGCTAATTCGCTTCTCGCGGCAAACTCGCAAAGCGACGCTTGGGCGCAAGTGCAGGACGCCGCGCAGTCGCTCATCAACGGTTCCACGGGCAAGTCGACGATGGACGTGAACGGGCTCGTTACGGCGCTCGTCAATGCGAAGACGGCTGGCCAGGCCGCGGAGATCAAGGGCCAGGTGTCCTGGAACAACACGCAGATCTCGGCGCTCGGTGCGTTGAAGCTGGCGCTCAGCAATCTGCAGACGGGCGTCGAGTCGCTGTCCGACGGCACGCTCGCGCAGAAATTCACGTCGAAGGCGAGCGGCAAGGGGCTCACCGCGACGACCGACAAGGGCACCGTCGCCGGCACCTATCAGGTCGAAGTCAAGCAGGTCGCGCGCTCGCAGACGCTCGTGTCGGCCGGCTTCGATCCGAAGCAGAAGCTCGGCTCCGGCACGCTGACGCTCAAGGTCGGCGACCGCTCGACGTCGGTCGACATCGACGCCGCGAACAACACCCCGGCCGGCATCGCGGCCGCGATCAACTCGGCGAAGAACAATCCCGGCGTGACCGCGACGGTCGTGACGGGCACCGACGGCGCGCATCTCGTGCTGCGCTCGACCGCGTCGGGCAGCGCGAACGTGATCGACGTGAGCGTATCGAACGTGAAGGACGACGCCGGCCTGTCGGGCCTCGCGGTCAAGTCGACGGCCGACGACAAGGGCGGCAAGTCGACGATCGCGTCGGCGGGCGATGCGTGGAAGCAGAGCGATTTCGCGCAGGATGCGATCGTCACGGTGGGCGGCGTGATCACCGCGCGCAGCGCGGACAATAAGATCACGGGCGTGATCGCCGGCGTGACGATCAACGTGACCGAAGAAGCGATCGGCGCGCCGCAGACGCTGACGATCGCCCGTGACATCGACGGCCAGGCGAGCGCGGTGACGAACTTCGTGGATCTGTACAACTCGATGATCGGGACGATGGCGCAGCTCACGTCGTTCGACAAGACGGCGAAGCCGGGACAGCAGGGCGGCCCGATGATCGGCGATTCGATGCTCAACGGCATTCGCAACTCGCTCGCGCACATCGTCGGCGGCGGCGTGCCGCACGGCGACAACAAGCGCGCGTCGCTCGCGGCGCTCGGCATCACGTTCGTGCGTCCCGGCGACAAGTTGCCGGAGGGCTCGCTCGTCGTCGACAAGAAGAAGCTGAACGAGGCGCTGCAGAACGATCCGCAGGCGGTCGAGGCGCTGTTCAACAAGACGAACGGCATCGGCGCGCAGATCACGAAGACTGTCGACGTTCACCTGCGCAAGGGCGGCACGTTCGACATCCGCTCGGATGCGATCGACCGCGACATGAAGAGCATCACGCAGCGGCAGGCGCGGCTCGAGACTTATACGTCGCAGCTGACCGCGCAATACAAGGCGCAGTTCACCGCGCTCGACGCACTGATGGCGCGGATGCAGCAGAACACCAACTATCTGACGCAATTGTTCGGCGGCGCGAACAGCTCCGGCGCGCTCGCGAACAACAAGTAGCGCGAACAGGAACGCGACGGGCGACGCGCGTCGCGTCTTCGCTCACGCGGCGGTTCGCATCGCGCGAGCGGCAGCTTCGCCCCACGGCGGCGGCATGCGTGGCGGCAATGCGCGTGCCGCCGCCGTTTTTCGTTGCCGTTTTGCCGCCGCTTCGTCGTCCTTGAGCGACGTCGCGCGGCTAGGCATCCCACGCGGGCGTGTCGCCGAAACGCTCGGCAAAGAAATCGATCATCGTGCGCATCGCGAGCGGCATCTGCTTGCGCGACGCGTAGACCGCGTAGATGCCGAGATCGGGCGCCGTGCAGTCGGCCAGCACGCGCACGAGCGCGCCCGCGCGGATCGGTTCGGCCGCCGCGAACGTCGGCAGCAGCGCGACGCCACCGCCCGCGATCGCTGCGCGCAGCAGCACGAGCGCGTCGTTCGCGCTCAGATTGCCTTGCACCGGTACCGTCACCGGTTCGCCGTCGCGCGTCAGGTGCCACAGGCTCTGCCCGAAATACGCATACGTCAGGCAGTTGTGCCGCGCGAGGTCGTGCGGCCGCTTCGGCGCGCCGTGCTCGGCCAGATGGCCGGGCGACGCGCACAGCACCGAGCGGCACGTGCCGAGCCGGCGCGCGATCAGGCTCGGATCGACTTCGTTCGTGATGCGGATCGCAAGATCGATTCGCTCGTCGACGAGATCGGCGGTGCGGTCCGTGACGAGCAGATCCACCGATACGGCCGGATAGCGGGCCAGATAGTCGAGGACCGCGTCGGTCACGTGCGTCTGCGCGAAGATCGCGCTCGCGGTGATCCGCAGCGCGCCGCGCGGCGCGTCGCCCGGATCGGCGACGACCGTGGCGACGTGATCGGCGAGCCCGAGCATGTCGCGGCAAAGCGGCAGCATCTGCGCGCCGGCCGCGGTCAGCGTCACGCGCCGGGTGGTCCGGTGCAGCAGCCGCGCGCCCGACCATTGCTCGATGAACGCGACGTAGCGCGAGGCCATCGCGCGCGACATGTCCAGATGCTGCGCGGCTGCCGACACGCTGCCGCGCTCGGCTGTCTCGACGAACACCTGCATCGCGGTGATTCGATCCATATTCGCTCAGTTAATGCAACAAATTGTCGATTGGGCCATTGTATTTGATCGAATGGATATCGAATAGACTTGCTTCACTTTCTTCACGAACGAGTTTCCGCACATGAACCGCTTCCAACTTCAGTACTTTTTCGATCCGCTTTGCGGCTGGTGCTATGCGAGCGCGCCGGCGCTCGCCGGGCTCGACGGCGCTTATCCGGGCGTGCTCGAGCTGATGCCGTCGGGCCTGTTCGCCGATGAGGGCGCACGCGATCTGACGCCCGAATGGGGCGAGTACGCGTGGCGCAACGATCAGCGCATCGAGCAGGCGACGGGGCAGCGCTTCACGCACGCGTATCGCGAGCAGGTGCTGCTGCGCGGCGGCGTGCGCTTCGATTCGGGGCCCGCGAACCGCGTGCTGACTGCGCTGCGCGGCGTCGATGCGCGGCTCGAGCGGCCGCTTCTCGAAGCAATCCAGCTCGCGCGTTATGTCGACGGCCTCGACACCGCGCGCGCGGACGTGCTCGCGCGCGTCGCGGCGGACGTCGCCGCGAAGGCCGGCGTGGCGATCGACGCGGACGAACTCGCGCGCCGGATCGATGGCGACGCGGCGCTCGCGAGCGCCGCGGCCGCACGCATCGACGGCTCGCAGCGGGCGATGCGGCGGCTCGGCGCGTCGGGCGTGCCGCAACTGCTGCTGACGGTTGGCGAGCGCGGCTACGTGCTGCACGGCGCGAGCCTGTATGGCGGCGCGCCGGCGGCGGTGGCGTCGGTCGAGCGGGTGCTGCGCGAGGCTGCGTAACGCCGACGGAGGGCGTGGCGATTCGGCGTGATGTTGCGCGTCGATTCGAGCCGATTCGAGCCGATTCGAGCCGATTCGAGCCGATTCGAGCCGATTTGAGTCGATTTGAGTCGATTTGAGTCGATTCGCGTCGGAACGTCTTTCTCTTCGCCATTCTTGTCTTTCCACCGACGGACGGCGGCTTGCCCGCTGATGGCGACGGCGCTCCTGTCGAGCGGCTCGCGCCGCCGATCCCTGTCAGCGCACGGTCTTTGGAAATGAGGTTTAATCGGTTTGAACCGCGCCGGCCGCGCGTTAGCATCGACCGTGGAATCCCGGCTTGTCGCGCCACGCGACGCGTGCCGCATGCGTTGGCCGGATCATCATCATCGATCGGAGAGAAAAGATGGCACTACGCTCACTCGGCATTTCGACGATTCAGGTTTCACCGCTCGTATTCGGCGGCAACGTGTTCGGCTGGACCGCCGACGAGAACACGTCGTTCTCGCTGCTCGACGCGCTCGCCGACACCGGCATCAACTTCATCGACACCGCCGACGCCTATTCGGCCTGGGTGCCCGGTAACCACGGCGGCGAATCGGAGACGATCATCGGCAAGTGGCTCAAGCGCTCGGGCAAGCGCGACCAGGTCGTGATCGCGACGAAGGTCGGGCTGCTCGAAGCGCGTGCGGGCCTGTCGCGCGAGAACATCCTGAAGGCCGCCGAGGATTCGCTGCGGCGTCTGCAGACCGACCACATCGATCTC
Source organism: Burkholderia sp. ABCPW 14 (assembly GCF_001523835.1). Lineage (NCBI taxonomy): Bacteria > Pseudomonadati > Pseudomonadota > Betaproteobacteria > Burkholderiales > Burkholderiaceae > Burkholderia > Burkholderia sp. ABCPW 14. The sequence continues at coordinate 83,935 of NZ_LOVS01000117.1, forward strand.
TATTTCTCGCACCGCGACCTCGCCGACACCGCGCCGCTCGAAGAGACGCTCGGCGCGTACCAGACGCTGATCGAGCAGGGCAAGGTTCGGATCATCGGCGCGTCGAACTACGGCGGCGCCCGGTTGCGCGAGGCGGCCGAGCTGAGCCGCCGCACCGGCCTGCCTGCGTATCAGGTGATCCAGCCCGAATACAACCTGTACGATCGCGCCGAGTACGAGCGCGATCTCGAGCCGGTCGTGACCGAGCTGAAGCTCGGCGTCGTCACCTATTACGCGCTCGCGAGCGGCTTTCTGTCGGGCAAGTACCGGTCCGAGGCGGACCTGAAGAAGAGCGCGCGCGGCGGGCGCGTCGAGCAATATCTGAATCCGCGCGGCTTGCGGATTCTCGCGGCGCTCGATGCGGTCGCGGCGAAGCACGACTCGACGCCGACGTCGGTTGCGCTCGCGTGGCAGATCGCGCGGCCGAGCGTCACCGCGCCGATCGCGAGCGCGACGTCGCTCGCGCAATTGAGCGCGCTCGGAGCGGCGATTCGGCTGCCGCTCGACGCGGAGGACATCGAGCAGCTCGACGACGCGAGCGCGCCGTAAGCGGGCGACGTCGTCGATCCGATGCGGGCCGAACGCGACGCGCGATCGCGGTGGCCCGGGCGCGCTTTCGTTCGGCTGCCGCGCCGTCGCGTGCCGCTTTTCACGGCTCGTTCGTGCCGAGCCCGCGGAACGTTTGCCGCGCACGAGCCTCCGCCGCCAACCCCGTTCATCCTTTCGGTTGATACCGCACGGCCGGGCACGCGGGCACCATGACCTCCTGTTTCGCGACCGCGCCTGACGGCGCGGCGCTCAATCGGAGGAATGCATGGAAGCAGATCCGTTGTTCATTCAAGTCGGTGCGCTGGCCGAAGGCTTCGCACCCGAAAGTCACATCCTCGAACCCGTCGACGATCTCGCCGGGCGCACGTTTGCGCTCGCCGCGGCGGACGGCGCGACGCTCGAATACACGTTCGCCGATCGATCGACGTTGCGCTGGCGTGAGCGCCGCGCGGCGCGCGGCGCGGGTGGCGGCGATGCAAGCGATGCAAGCGATGCAAGCGATGCAAGCGATGCAAGCGATGCAAGCGGCGAGGCCGCGTACCGCGCGACGCAACTGCGCGACGGCATCTGCTTCGTCGACTACATCGATCCGACCCGGCGCGCGACGTCGGTCAGCATCGTGCTCGATCTGACGCGAGGCGTCTGGACATCGATCGAAGGCGTGCTGCCGACCGAGGACGACGTGCGCGTCGACGCGTTTTCGCGCGTCGCGCGCGGCCTGCCGCTGACGGGCGTCGAGGCGACGTTCCGCCACGGCGCGATCGTAGGCGCGGCTGCGCCCGGCCCGCTGCACGCACCGACGCGCGAGCTGATCGGCAAGCGGACGATGTACCGCTATAGCCCGACCGAGTGCTACGAGCACATTTATCTGAACGACGCGTTCTACGCATGGCATTGCCTCGAAGGCGTCGAGCGCGGGCTCGCGGACGTCGACCGCTGCCATTACTTCAAGCTCGCCGACGCGCTGTATCTGTTCGTCTGGCGCGAGAAGATCGTGCCGACGCTCGGCGTCGTGCTGATCGATCTCGACCGGTGCAAGACGGACGGCAAGATATTCGGCTATCGCGAAGGCGACTTCGGCGCGCTGTCGAATTTCCCGATTGGCGCCCATGCGCAAGTGCTGAACGAAACCGTGCATCCGCTCGCACGATGAGCGGCGCCGACTCGAAGCGCGCGGTGCTGCCGCGCGGGCGGCTCGTCGCCGATTTTCGCGGCCGCACCGTGCTCGTCACGGGCGGCGCGCAGGGGATCGGCGCGGCGATTGCCGATGCGTTCGCCGCTGCCGGCGCGACCGTCGCGATCGCCGACTTGCAGGGCGACGCGGCGGCCGCGCTTGCCGCGCGGCTCGCCGCGCGCGGGCTCGACGACGGGCAGACCGTGCGCGCGTACCGGGTCGACGCCGCGCGGCGCGACGAGCTGTTCGGGCTCGTCGCGCAGTTCGAGGCGGACAGCGGCCGGCTCGATGTCGTCGTCCACAACGCCGCGTATTTTCCGCTGACGCCGTTCGACGCGATCGCCCCCGACGTGCTCGAACGCACGCTCGCCGTCAACCTGTCCGCGCTGTTCTGGCTCACGCAGGCGGCGCTGCCCGCGTTCGAGCGCGCGGGGCAGGGGCGGGTGCTCGCGACGTCGTCGGTGACGGGGCCGCGCGTCGCGTATCCGGGGCTCGCGCATTACGCAGCGTCGAAGGCCGGCGTGAACGGCTTCATCCGTGCGGCGGCGCTCGAGCTCGCTCGCCGGAACGTGACCGTCAACGGCGTCGAGCCGGGGATGATCCGCACGCCGGCCGCAGGCAATCTCGGCGATGCGGCGCACAGCGAGCGGATCGCACGCGGCGTGCCGCTCGGCCGTCTCGGCGAGCCGGAGGATATCGCGGCCGCGATGCTGTTCCTCGCATCGGATGCGGCGGGTTATGTCACCGGGCAGACGATCGTCGTCGACGGCGGCGCGACGCTGCCGGAGGCCGGTGCGACACTCGCGTAGCGCGGCCGCGGCCGCCTGCGCAGGCGATCGGTGCGCCGATCGGGCCGAAGTGCGGGTGAATCCGTTCGACGTGCCAGGCCCAGCCGCCCGCGCTCACGGCACCGCCAGCGAGCGCAAGGCCGCCGGTGTGCGCGGCGACCGCGCCGAGCGGCGCCTGCCGACGGCCGATCAGCGCGATATGGCGCGCCTTGCGCGGCGCAACGCGCGACGCACGCGGCGCCGATCCCGGTTCCGGCGCCCGTCACGACGACGGTGCGCGGCGAAGCGGTTCCCATGCGAGATCCTCCTTGCGTCGATGGCAGTGATTGCAGAACGAGTGTAGGGGCTGGACGCATGTCCCGGTATCGACCGTTCGTCTGAGTGGACACCCGCACGATTTGCCGATTCGTGCTCATTGCGATGGCGGCGGCGCAATTATGCTGCCGAAGCCGCCCGCCCGCGATCGAGGTGCCCGCCGCCATGATGCACGACCCCGCCAGACCCGATGCCGACGCCGACGCCGCGTCGTACGCGCGCGCGCTGCGAACCTGCGTGGCTTCGCTGCAGGCGCTCGCGCGCCCGACGGCAACGGTGTTCTACCGGATCGACGCGAGCGGCGAGCCCGTCGATTTCGAACTGTTCGGGATGGAGGTCGCGATGCATCGCGCGTATGTCAGCCGCTACCGGCCGCTCGATCCGCTGCATCCGTCGCGTTGCGCGGCGCAGCCGGGTGCGGTCGTCACGCTCGCCTCGCAATTGCCGGACGAGCGCCGCGCCGCGTCGTCGTACTGGACGGGCTTCCTGCGGCGGCACGGCGTCGCCGACGTCGTCGAAGTGCTGCTGCGCGACGGCGGCGCGGCGATCGCCGCATTCTCGCTGCTGCGTCTGGCGGGCGACGGCCGCTACTCGGCGGACGAGTTCGCCGCGCTGCGCGCAGTCCAGCCGGTCGTCGAGGTCGCGCTGCTGCCGCCGTTGCGCACGGTGCGGGGGATTCGCCGGATTGCTTGCGACGCGCGGCTCACGCATCGCGAGGAGCAGATCGCGCGGCTCGTGCGCGACGGACGGTCGAACAAGGAGATCGCGCGCGATCTTTCCCTCGGCCAGCCGACCGTCAAGACGCACCTGCTGCGGATGTTCCGCAAGCTCGGCGTGTCGAACCGGACCGAACTCGTCGGCGCGCTGTTTTTTGACCCGGCGGGCGACCGGTGCGGGCGGTTCGATGGCGTGGACCGCGCATGATTTCGTCTGTTTGCCCCCGCATCACCTCCCTTCAACCTGCCAATTTGCGCTAACCGGCCGCGAAACGGCGTCGCTACAGTGGTGCGCAACCGTCCGCGCCGTCGTTTCGCGCGGACGTCAAACCACCATCGCGAGACGCCCATGACACAGACGGACATCGTCACCGTGACCGACACGGTGCGCGCATTCACCGAGCGCGAATTCGGAATCTTCATTGACGGCGCGATGCGCGCCGCTCATTCGCCGCGCCGGCTCGACGTGTTCGATCCGGCGACGGGCGAGCGGCTCGCGCGCGTGCCCGACGCCGATGCGCACGACGTCGACGCCGCCGTCGCGAGCGCGAAGCGCGCGTTCGACACGCGCGCGTGGAGCGGGCTGCGGCCCGCCGATCGCGAGCGCATCCTGCTGAAGCTCGCCGACGTGCTCGAAGCGAATGCGGAGGCGCTCGCGCAGCTCGAGACGCTGAACCAGGGCAAGTCGATCCTCGTGTCGCGCGGCGTCGAGGTCGGCGCGACGATCGAGTACGTTCGCTACATGGCGGGCTGGGCGACGAAGATCACCGGGCAGACGCTCGACGTGTCGATTCCATTTCCGCCCGGCGCACGCTATACCGCGTACACGCGCAAGGAGCCGGTCGGCGTTGTCGCCGCAATCGTGCCGTGGAATTTTCCGCTGATGATCGCGGTCTGGAAGCTCGTGCCGGCGCTTGCGGCGGGTTGCACGGTCGTGCTGAAGCCGTCGCCCGAGACGCCGCTCACGGCGTTGAGGCTCGCCGAGCTCGCGCTCGAAGCCGGCGTGCCGGCGGGCGTGTTCAATGTCGTGACGGGCGGGCGCGAATGCGGCGCCGCGCTCGCGAGCCATCCGTCGATCCGCAAGATCTCGTTCACCGGCTCGACCGCGACGGGCAAGCTCGTCGGTGCGGCCGCCGTGCAGAACATGACACGCTTCTCGCTCGAGCTGGGCGGCAAGAATCCGGTCGTGATGCTCGAGGACGTCGACGTCGCGCAAGCGCTCGAAGGCGTCGCGGCGGGCGCGTTCTTCAATCAGGGGCAGGTGTGCGCGGCCGCGTCGCGCATCTACGTGCACCGCAGCAAATTCCGCCGGCTCGCGGACGGCCTGGCCGGCGTCGCCGCGTCGATGCGGCTCGGTCCGGGCCTCGATCCGGCCGCGCAGATCAACCCGCTCGTGTCCGCGCACCATCGCGACAAGGTCGTCGAGCACGTCGAGCGGGCGCGCCGCGACGGCCTCACGTTCCTTGCGGGCGGCATGCCGGCCAACGACCTGCCCGGCTACTTCGTGCGCCCGGCCGTGATCGCCGACGCGACGCACGACAGCGCGATCGTTCGCGACGAGGTGTTCGGCCCGGTCGTCGTCGTGCTGCCGTTCGACGATCCGGCCGAAGCGGTGCGGCTCGCGAACGCGTCGCCGTACGGGTTGGCCGCGAGCCTGTGGAGCAACGATCTGAAGGCCGTGATGGATCTCGTGCCGCAGATCGAGGCGGGCACGGTCTGGGTCAATTGCCACGTTCCGCTCGATCCGTCGATGCCGTTCGGCGGCTACAAGCAATCGGGCATCGGCCGCGAGTTCGGCCAATACGCGATCGAAGGCTTCACCGAAACCAAATCCGTCTGCATCGCGCACTGAACGCGCGGGCTGTTCGTTTTTTTTGGAGCAATGCAATGAGCTACAACGATTCCCGTTTCTGGCATCCGATGCTGCACCCGAACGACATGAAGCGCCGCGAGCCGATCCGCATCGTGCGCGGGGAGGGCTGCTACGTGTACGACGAGCGCGGGCGCCAGCTCGTCGACGGCGTCGCGGGCCTGTGGAACGTCAACGTCGGCCACAACCGCGCCGAGGTCAAGCAGGCGATCGTGCGCCAGCTCGACGAGCTCGAGTACTTCCAGCTGTTCGACGGCGTCACGCATCCGCGCGCCGAGGAGCTGTCGAAGCTGCTGATCGACATGATGGAGCCCGAAGGGATGCGCCGCGTGCTGTACAGCTCGGGCGGCTCGGATTCGGTCGAGACCGCGCTCAAGATTGCGCGCCAGTACTGGAAGGTGCGCGGGCAGGCGGACCGCACGAAGTTCATTTCGCTGAAGCAGGGCTATCACGGCACGCATTTCGGCAGCGCGTCGGTGAACGGCAACACGGTGTTCCGGCGCAATTACGAACCGAATCTGCCCGGATGCTTCCACGTCGAGACGCCGTGGATCTATCGCAATCCGTTCACGCAGGACCCCGAAGCGCTCGGCCGCATTTGCGCGGAGCTGCTCGAGCGCGAGATCCTGTTCCAGAGCCCGGACACGGTCGCCGCGTTCATCGCCGAGCCGATCCAGGGCGCGGGCGGCGTGATCGTGCCGCCTGCGAACTACTGGCCGCTCGTGCGCGAAATCTGCGACCGCTACGGCGTGCTGCTGATCGCCGACGAAGTCGTGACGGGCTTCGGGCGCAGCGGCAGCCTGTTCGGCAGCCGCGGCTGGGGCGTGAAGCCCGACATCATGTGTCTCGCGAAGGGCATCTCGTCCGGCTACGTGCCGCTCGGCGCGACCGCGGTGAATGCACGGATCGAGGAGGCGTTCGCGGCGAACGCGGATTTCAGCGGCGCGATCATGCACGGCTACACGTACTCGGGACACCCGCTCGCATGCGCGGCGGCGCTCGCGAGCCTCGACATCGTGCGGCGCGAGGACTTGCCCGCGAACGCCGCGAAGCAGGGCGCGCATCTGCTCGAAGCGCTGCGGCCGTTCGTCGAGCGCTTCGATGCGGTCGGCGAGGTGCGCGGCAAGGGGTTGATGGTCGCGCTCGACCTCGTCGCCGACAAGGCGACGCGCACGCCGATCGATCCGATGTCGGGCTACGCGAATGCGGTCGCCGAGGTCGCGCGCGAGAATGGCGTGCTCGTGCGGCCGGTCGGCACGAAGATCATCCTGTCGCCGCCGCTCGTGATCCAGCGCGAGCAGATCGACAGGATCGTCGCGGGCCTCGAGGCCGGCTTCGAGAAGACGCCGTTCGCCGGCGGCTGATCGCGCGCCGATTACGGACGCCTGACGGCCGGGGCCGCGATCGCGCGGCCCCGGCCGTTTTGCCAATTTGCGCTACATGTGAGAATTTTGGCCTCCGTATTTTCTCGATATCGACGCATCAATCAGGAGACGAGGATGTCGGATTTGTCAGGTTATTCGAATGCGGAGGCCCGGGCGGCGTCCGGCGGGCCGGGCGGGAAGCCCGCGCTGGCGGCGGGCGCGGTGGGTTTCCCGACGGCGCTCGCGAGCGCCGTCGGTCTCATCATGGCGAGCCCGGTGATCCTGACCGCGACGTCCGGTTTCGGGATGGGCGGCTGGGCGTTCGCGGTCGCGATGATCATCGCGTTCGTGATGATGCAGGCGCAGGCGACGACGTTCTCCGAAGCGGCGGCGATGCTGCCGACGGCCGGCTCGGTCTACGACTACCTGTCGTGCGGGCTCGGCCGTTTCTGGGCGATCACCGGCACGATTTCCGCGTACTTCCTCGTCCACGTGTTCGCCGGCACGGCGGAAACGATCCTGAGCGGCATCATGGCGCTCGTCAACTTCGAGTCGCTGAACGCCGCGTTCGAGCGGCACAACAGCGCGTGGCTCGTCGGCGTCGGCCTCGTCACGACGTTCGCGATCACCAACATCATCGGCATCAAGGTGTTCAGCAGGCTCGAGATCGTGCTGACGATCGGCATGTGGCTGTCGCTGATGATCTTCGGCGTGCTCGGGCTCGCGGCCGCGCCCGCCGTTCATCTCGACGGCTGGTTCGGGCGCTCGGAGGTCGGCGCGTCCGTGCCGGCCGTGCTCTCGCTCGTCGGGATGGCGATGTTCATGTTCGTCGGCTGCGAGTTCGTCACGCCGCTCGCGCCCGAGATGAAGACGCCCGGCAAGACGATTCCGCGCGCGATGGCGCTCGGGCTCGCCGGCGTCGCAATCTGCATGTTCCTCTACGGCGCGGCGATCAAGCGCCAGGTGCCGAACGTCGCGGTGACGCCGGACGGCCTCACGCATCTGCTCGACACGCCGGGCGCGATTCCCGCATTCGCGCTGCAGGTGCTCGGCCCGTTCGGACGCATGTGGTTCGGCGTCGCGTTCCTGTTCGCCGGCGCGGCGACGATCAACACGCTGATGGCGGGCCTGCCGCGCATCCTGTACGGGATGGCGGTCGACGGCGCGCTGCCGAAGTGCTTCGCCTACCTGCATCCGCGCTTCAGGACGCCCGTCGTCGGCATCGTCGCGGCGGCCGCCGTGCCGATCGCGCACGCGTGGATCATCCACGGCGATCTCGACAGTATCATGCACCTCGTGCTCGCCGCGACCTGCGCATGGGGCACCGCGTATCTGCTCGTCACGCTGTCGGTCGTGATGCTGCGGATTCGCCGCCCGGACCTGCCGCGGCCGTACCGGTCGCCGTGGTTTCCGCTGCCGCAGATCGTGTCGAGCGTCGGCATCGTGCTCGCGATCTGGTACATCGCGCCGCCGGGGATGACCAGCCGCGACATCTACGTGCCGTTCGGCACGATGCTCGGGCTCACCGCGCTCTATGCGTTGTTCTGGACGCTCGTCGTGCAGCGCAAGCATCCGTTCAAGCCGGTGCCCGTCGAGGAAGTGTTGCGCAACGAGTACGTCCGATGAGCGGGCGGACGACGGCGATCGCCGGCGTCGCGTCCGCGGCCGGATGGCGGCGCTGGCTCGCGCCGGGCCCGGCGCCCGGTTATCGGCGCGGCGCGACGCTCGTGCGCGTGGCCGCGGATCTGGATGCGGCACTCGCGATGCCGGACGACGGCGACGCCGCGCGAATGATGTTGAGCGACGGCATCGCGCTGCGCGCGGCCGAGCGCGTCGACCGGCAATTTCTGCTGCATACGGTCAGTGTGCAGTTGGAGCGGACGCTTGCCGGACCCGATGCGAACGGCTCGGCGTCGATCGCCACGAGCGGCTGGGTGCGTCGCGGGCCGGTCGAGGCGACGGTCGCGTGCGGCGCCGACGCGCATTTCGCCGCGCACGTCGCGACGCTGCTGGCGACACCCGCGCTCGGCGCGCCGCTCGCGGCGCTCGATCTGACATACTGTGAGATCGTCGCGGACGGCCCGCGCTGGATGCTGCGCATCGTGCCGTTCGGCGGCAGCGAAGTGGTCGGCCGGATGCCGTCGTTCCGGCGCTACGTGCGTCTCGCCGGCGCGCAGCGCGATGCGCTGCGTGCGGCGTTCGCGGGCTTCGAAGCCGCGCTTGCGCGCATGCCGGGCGATTGATGCCGGCCCGCCGGGCGGACGGGCACGCCGCGCAGGCGCATGCAGGCACGGTTCGTCACGCCGCATCGGAATTCTCTGGAGGCATCCATGTTGTTCCAGTCGCGTTCGCTCGAAGACGTCCACGATCACGGACTCGCCATCGCCGGCTGGCGCCAGGTCTACCGGCAGATGACGCCCGGCCGCTTCAAGGGCACGGTCACGCAGGTTTTGTACGACGATTTCCACTTCTTCCGCGAAACGACGAACCGCCGCGTCGCGCAGACGGGCATGTCGCCGGAGGGACGCACGTCGCTCGCGGTGCCGGTGCTCGCGCCGCTCTCGGGGACGTTCCAGCGGCAGCACGTCGACGGCTACGCGCTCCTCGCGCTGCGTCCCGGCGAGGATTTCGAATTCCATACGCCCGAGGGGATGCGGCTCGTCGGCATCAGCGCCGCGCCGGACATGATCGACGAGCTGTGCGAAGCCGAGTTCGGGACGCGCGAGAGCCGCTCGCCGCGGCACGTGATCCGCCTGGCGGACGAGCAGGGCGCGGCGCTCGGCGCGCGCCTGTCGTCGTATATCGACGATGCGCAGCAAAACCCGGCGTGGCTCGAATACGGCGCGACCCGCAAGATGTTCCGCGACGCGATGCTCGGCGTGTTCCTCGACGCGCTCGCGGGCGCGGTGGGCGAAGCACGGCGCGACATCACGCATGCGACGTACAGCGACATCGTCAGGCGCTGCGAGCGCTATCTTTGGGCGCGGCCCGAAGAGCCCGTGACGGTGCTCGAGCTGTGCCGCGCGCTGCGCTGTAGCCGACGCACGCTGCAGACGAGCTTCCAGCGTGTCGCCGACGTGACGCCCGTCACGTACTTGCGCACGATCCGCCTGAACGCGGTGCGCCGCCTGCTGCGCACGACGTCCGCCGACGCGCTGTGCGTCGGCGAGGCCGCGGCGCGGTGGGGCTTCACGCATCTCGGCTATTTCGCGCGCGAGTATCGCGATCTGTTCGGCGAACTGCCGTCGCAGACGCGGCGCTTGTCCTGAGCATCCGCATCGCGCGCGCCGCGCGCATCACATGCACCGCGTGCTTCATGCGCGCGAAGCGGCGATATGCGTATTCGCCGTTCCATGCCTGTTCCGTGCGTCGCTGACGCATTTGCCAATTTGGGATACAGGGCGAAGATTTGGTTCATCGAGGAATTCCGGGGAACGCGGCGCGGATTTTGAGGAAGAAATATTCCTCGTCGCGTTCCCCGTAAGCGCGACGCTTGATGACCTTGATGGTGTTGTTGATGCCTTCGACGACGCTGGTATTGAGCGGATGGCGGCAGCGGGCCAGGATGCCGTGCCAGTAACCCTGCAAGCGCTGGGCAAACAGTTGCAGCGCGGCAATCCCGCTTTGCCGGGCTTGCTCGATCCATTGCCCCCAAGCCTTT